>CACYDP010000109.1 GCA_902773135.1 uncultured Ruminococcus sp. | reverse complement strand
TTTTTTTCGATTTTTTTCCTTTTCTACAAATTGTATACTTTTTCTCTTTCTTCGCTTGCTTTTGAACTATTTTGTTTTACTATTTGTATTGTTTGGATTTGATTTGCGGAATAAAGCAATCATTGAAAATGCATACCAAGCATTTATTTACCAATAATAAGAAAAACAAACTATCGGAGGTACTCTATGACATTGATTCAATGTGACGAAAACTGTATTTATCAGAATAACGGATACTGCCGTCTTGATACACCGTCAGCCGTTACAAACAGCACAGCTGACGGCTGTATGCATAAAGTCAGTGCTCCAGAGCCGCAACCGCATCACGTATATTCCGGACACTGATAATCTGCATTTCGCTGTCCGGCGGCAACACGAGATTCCCTGCATTATGATAAGGAAGAATGCACCTCTTGAACCCGAGCCTTGAAGCCTCGTTAACTCTTAACGCTGCGTGATTCACCGCACGAATTTCACCGGTCAGACCTACCTCACCAAACGCAAGTATATCATCTGCAACAACAATATCTTTCAGACTGCTGACAAGCGAAACCACTACCGCAAGATCTGCCGCAGGTTCGTCAAGCCGCAAACCGCCTATTACATTGATATAGGTATCCAGACTGGAGAAAAAGTACCCGCAGCGTTTTTCAAGTACAGCAAGCAGCATTGACATTCTGTTGTAATCAAATCCGGTTGACATTCTTCTCGGATTCCCATAGCCCGAATTGGTCACCAACCCCTGAATTTCTGCCAAGATCGGTCTTGAACCTTCCATCGTACAGGCAACACAAGTTCCCGATACATTTTTGGGCCGTCCCGACAAAAGCATCAGCGAAGGGTTTTCTACTTCCGAAAGTCCCGTGTCGCCCATTTTAAAGACACCGATTTCATTGGTAGAACCATAACGGTTTTTTACTGCACGCAGAATTCTATACGACATCTGTTTATCGCCCTCAAAATACAACACGGCATCTACAATATGTTCCAGCACTTTTGGACCCGCTATGGCACCGTCTTTATTGACGTGTCCGACAATAATACAGGGAATATCCAGTGATTTGGACGTTCTCATCAGAATATTGGTACATTCCCTTACCTGCGTAACACTCCCCGGCGAAGAACTCAATTCTTTAAAATTCATCGTCTGTATAGAATCTATCATTACAATATCGGGTTTTTCTTCCTGTATCTGTTCGGCAACTGCTTCCACATCCGTTTCCGTCATAACAAGGATATTGCTGCAATTCACACCCAGTCTTGAGGCACGCAGCTTGATCTGACGTTTTGACTCTTCTCCCGATATATACAGGATTTTCAGGATTTGCCCAAGATGACTGCATATCTGAAGCAAAATGGTAGATTTGCCTATGCCGGGATCACCCCCCAGAAGAACAAGCGACCCTTTTACAATGCCGCCGCCGAGCACCCTGTCAAGTTCCTTTGAACCTGTATAATATCTTTCCTCATCTTCTGTGGAAATATCCGTGATCGGAACGGGCTGTGATGATGGTCTGCGTCGGGCGAATGATGAATTCAGTCCTGCTCTTGTACTGGTTTCCCGTACCTCTTCGGTAAGGGTGTTCCATTCTGCACAAGCCGGGCATTTGCCATACCATTTTGCACTTTCATATCCGCAGTTTGAACATACAAATAAACTTTTTATTTTACCGGCCATTTCTTCCTCCTGATTATGATCAATGATTTATTGTATATTTTATGATAAATCAACGCAAAACACAAGGTCAAAAAAAAGACAGACAACAATAGGGTAAAAAACACCCTGTCAGACAGTGAATTTTCATCAGATAGATTCCTGTCTACATTTCGGAAACAATTGACATCAATCTTATAATATAGTAAAATCTTGATATAAAATTCAAAGAGGTGCATCAATTTATGACAGGTGATTCCGGCAGTCAGGCACTGCTGCTGACTTCGGCTTGTATTGCAATGGTACTGTTAATAGCTTTATGCTTTTTCTTCTCACTCTGCAGTTCTGCGATCACTGCCTCCAACATCGGTACGCTGAAACAGCTGAGCGAAAACGGAAACAAAAACGCCAAGTTTGCTGTTAAAATCAAAAACAAAAATATAAAATACTTACATTCGGCACAGACAGGAACCACACTCAATGCCGCTGCTGCCGTAATTCTGTCCGAACAGGCTTTTTTTAATCCGCTGTATTCGGTATTTTTCCATTTATGCGAAAATATATTTTTCAGTATGCTGTTGTCTGTATTGACAATATTTCTTGTTGACTGCATTATCCTTCTCACGTTCGGTCAGCTGCTTCCGCAGAAAATTTCTCTTGAGAAACCCGAACAGACTCTGATACGTTGTGCAAAAGCATTTGTCGTGATCAGTGCGGTCATCAGTCCGCTGTCTGCCGTATGCTCGGGATTGACCAATATCATTCTGAAACTTTCAGGTTCAGGCAGCGGCAAAAATACCCACACCGCAACCGAAGAAAAAATTCTGATGATGGTTGACGAGGGCGAGGAAAACGGTTCAATAGAAGAAAACACCAAAAGTATGATCGAAAACGTTTTTGACTTTGACGACACCACTGTCGGAGAAATAATGACCCACAGACGTGACATCGTAGCTGTCAAAGAAGATGCCAGAATCGTTGATATTGCCGGAACGGCAATCAAAAGCGGACGTTCACGCATTCCCGTTTACAGTGACGATATAGACAGCATTACAGGCATCATTTATGTCAAAGACCTGCTGAAATTTGTCAGCACCAATGTTCCCACCCAGACCATTGACAAAAGCATTATTCATAAAGCGGTTTTTGTTCCGGAATCCAAACGGTGCAGCGAGATGTTTGAATATATGACTTCTCATAAAACCCAGATCGCCGTTGTGGTAGACGAATTTGGAGGAACAGGCGGCATCATTACAATGGAAGACCTCATCGAATCCATTGTCGGCAATATTCAGGACGAATACGACAACGAAGATGAAGAAATCAGGCGTGTTGACGACAGCAGTTTCTTTGTAGACGGTTCTATGCCGCTTGATGAAATCTCGGACATTACCGGCATTGACTTTGACGATAATCAAAACGATACCATCGCCGGTCTGATGCTTGACAAAATGGGACATATCCCCAAAAGCGGCGAACACCCTTCCATTATGATTAAAGGTACACGCTTTACCGTATCGGAAATTGAAAACCGCAGAATCTCAAAAGTCCTGATTGTCAAAAAAAATAAAAACAAGTCCGAAAATACATAAATATCGTCAATGACATTCAGAATCCGCACTCACTGTACGAGTGCGGATTCTGTTTCAAATTCCGGAGGTAATCACAATATGAACCAATATGTGGAACATTGTCTGAAGCCCATCTATGATGAAAACTCAAAAATACTGATTCTCGGTACAATGCCGTCCCCCAAATCCCGTGAGAATCACTTTTATTATGCCCATCCGCAAAACAGATTCTGGAAAATACTGTCCGAACTTTTTCACGAAAAACTTCCTGCCGACAACAACGAACGAAAAGAACTGCTGATCCGACACCATATCGCCCTGTGGGACGTTCTGCATTCCTGTACCATCTCCGGTGCGGACGATTCTTCCATTAAAAAGCCGGAAGCCAACGACATTCGGGCTTTGCTCGACAAAACAAATATTACCGCTGTTTTCACTACGGGAACAAAAGCCTATACATTGTACAATCAACTCTGCTTTGCACAAACACAGGTCAAGGCTCACCCTCTGCCCTCCACCAGTCCTGCTAACAGACGTTACTATACTTATGAGGATATTTTGACCGAATATTCCGTTTTGCTTGCTTATGTACAATGATTTATGCTATACTGTATAAGGAAAAAAGTTTGTAAAATAAAGCGAAAGGATTGATCATTACGAAATTTATTTCTTGGAACGTAAACGGACTGCGTGCCTGTATGCAAAAGGGCTTTATCGATTTTGTCAAAAGCGAAAATGCCGATTTTGTATGTATTCAGGAAACAAAAATGCAGGAGGGACAAGCAGAAGTTCCACTCGACAATTACAACAAATATTTTAACAGTGCCGAAAAGAAAGGCTATTCCGGCACGGCGGTATTGACTCCTCATACACCGAAGAATATCATTCTGAACGGTATGAATATTGAAGAACACTCTCACGAAGGCAGAATGATTACCATTGATATGGGAAATTTTTATCTTGTCAATGTATATACCCCCAACGCCCAGGACGGACTCAAACGTATTGATTATCGTATGTTATGGGAAAGTGACCTGAGAAACTACCTGATGAAGCTGGACAAAGAAAAACCTGTCATATACTGCGGCGACCTGAATGTTGCCCACCAAGAGATTGATTTGAAAAATCCAAAAACGAATGTGGGCAATCCCGGATTTTCCGACGAAGAAAGAGGAAAAATGACGGAACTTCTCGATTCCGGATTTACGGACAGTTTCCGATATTTATATCCTGATGCGACAGGCAGATACAGCTGGTGGTCATACAGGGCAAGAGCAAGGCAAAATAATACGGGTTGGCGTATTGATTATTTTATTGTTTCAGACAGAATCAAAGATAAAATATCAAGAGCCGATATACTTTCGGATATTTACGGAAGTGATCATTGTCCCGTTCTGCTTGAAATCGATATTTGACAGGGGGACGGCAATATGAAGATTGAAGTTCAGAATATCACCAAATATTACGGAAAACATAAAGCACTCGATAATATCAGTTTTTCACTCGGCAGCGGTGAAATCCTCGGATTTCTGGGACCTAACGGTGCCGGCAAATCCACCACGATGAACATTATCACAGGTTATATCTCAAGTGATGCAGGCAGCGTAAAAATTGACGGTATCGATATACTTGACAATCCGAAAGATGCCAAGAAAAAAATCGGCTATCTTCCCGAAGTACCTCCTCTATACAATGATATGACCGTTAGAAAATACCTCGAATTTATTTTTGATCTGAAAAAGGTGCGTCTGCCCAAAAAAGAACATATCAACGAAATCTGTTCAATGGTGAAAATCACCGATGTCAAGGACAGAATTATCAAGCATCTTTCCAAAGGCTACCGTCAGCGTGTAGGATTTGCTCAGGCTCTGGTAGGCGACCCGCCGTTTTTGATTCTTGATGAACCCACCGCAGGTCTTGACCCTTTGCAGATTATCGAAATCCGAAAACTGATCAAGGAACTCGGCAAAAAGCATACGATTATTCTTTCCTCGCACGTTCTGTCCGAGGTGCAGTCGGTCTGTGATAAAATCATCATTATCAATAACGGTAAAATTGCTGCCGATGATTTCACCAACAAACTCACCCGTTCCGGTAAGTCTACCAACCGCATAAAATTGACCGTGGAAGGCAGAGAAAAAACAGTTTACGGCATCTTGAAAAATATCGACGGGGTCAGCAATGTCAGAAACAACGGAGAATCGGAAAACGGCTGCTGCGAATTTGTGATCGAAAGCAAAAAAGATGTACGCCGTCCCGTATATCGTGCATTGTCTAAAACCGACTGTGCTATACTGGCAATGATTCCAATGGAACTTTCTCTGGAAGAAACTTTCCTCGATATTATATCGGGCAAATACAACGAAAAAGGAGATGATAACTGATGTCAGCAATATTCAAGCGTGAGATGTCGGCATATTTCAGTTCACCTGTGGGGTATGTCGTTACAGCGGCATTTATGATTTTCAGCGGATTATATTTTTATTTTTATTGTTTGTACACCGGCACTTCCAATATGCTGAATGTATTTCAGTCAATGTTTTTTATCGTATTGTTTATCATTCCGATCATCACAATGCGTTTGTTCGCCGAAGACAAAAAAACCAAAACCGACCAATCCCTTTTTACCTCTCCCGTCAGTGCGGCAGCTATTGTCACAGCCAAGTATTTTTCAGCTCTGGTAATGTTTCTGATATGTCTGTCGTCCTATATCATTGAGGGAGTCATTCTTTCTTTTGTTGCACAACCCGACTGGAGCGTCATTCTCGGAAATGTATTCGGTATGCTGCTGATGGGTTCGGTATTTATCGCTATCGGCATCTTCATCTCATCTATGACAGAAAGCGTGATTGTTGCGGCAATGTTTTCATTTGCGGTCAATATCATCATCAGTCTGATCGATACGGTGGCTTCCACCATTAACTGGCAGTTTTTGAACACTATCATATCATCTCTTTCTTTTCAGACACGCTATAAAGATTTTTCGGTAGGGATTATTTCTCTTTCCGATGTTGTATTTTTTGTGTCACTTACCGTACTGTTCCTGTTCTTTACGGACAGAATACTGGAACGCAGAAGATGGGCATAAGGAGGAATGAACAATGATCGAAAAAGACGAAACAGAAAAAATCGCCGAAGAAACCGCCATTTCCAAACAGACTGAAACAGCAGGTCACACAGATGAACCCGCAGCTTTCACAGAAGAAAATGCTGATACACCCGAACAAAAGTCAAAACCTTCCAAAAGCAAAAAGAAAACAGGAAAGCTCAGCAGAAAGTCCCAAAAAATGATCAGTTCAGCGGTCATTTCCATTATGGTTATTGCAGCCATCATTCTTGTCAACGTTATTTCGGACGTTCTTACATCCAAGTATTCTGCGATGACAGCTGACCTGACAAGTGCCGGAAATTTTGATATAAGTGATCAGACATTAAAGATTGTATCCGACCTGAAAAAAGAATCTGAAATTATTTTTCTGAGAAGTAAAAATGATTATGAATCATATGCGGCTTATGAAAATTACGGCAAGCAGACTTCCGTTATTGCCAACCAGATGGCTAAAAATTCCAATGGTATGTTATCGGTCACATATATTGACCTGATTCAGAATCCCACCTATGCCAACGACTACACGGAAGAATTAAGCGAATCCAATGTTATTGTCAAATGCGGCGATAAGTATAAAATTCTTACCGAAGCCGACTTATTCAATTTTGGTCAGTATTCCAGCCAGTATTCCTACATTGTATCGTCAAAATCCGAACAAGCCTTTGATAATGCATTGGTGACAGTAACAAGCGATGTTTCTACCAAAGTCGCACTGATTACCGACAATACCAACAGTGACTATTCCTATCTGAAAAACACACTCATATCCAATAACTACAATGTACAGGAAATATCACTCGAAAAAGACAGCATTGCTGCTGATACGGAAACTGTCATTATCTATGCACCCTCAAAGGACTTTACAAGCGATGCCGTGGAAAAACTCAGAAAATATCTCATTAACAATGAAAAATACGGCAAAAACGTCCTCTATATTCCCTATGAAAACAAAGTTGAAATGCCGAATCTTGATGACCTGATTGATGTATTCGGTATGAAAATTGATGACGGTCTTGCTTTTGATATGGATACCAATATGCTGATGGGTACCAGCTATTATGACGGTATTGCCTGTACATACGCTTCCAAGGATTATCAGGATAATATATCGGACGATGATGCTCCCGTAATCGTAGGTCTTGCACGACCCATTGAGATCACCAACGACAATGTAGCATATCCTCTACTCACACTTTCCGCTTCCGGTTCGGGATACAGCCCCTTTTCTGCGGTAGAAGGTCAATGGTCTATGACAGATGCCATTACCGGCAATGTATGCGTGATGGCTCAGGGACAGCTCGGCAACGACAACGGCACTTCCACTTTGGTAGTGGCAGGCTCCAGATATATGTTTACAGATTCTTATCTCGGCTCTAATTTCAGTAACAGCACTTATCTCTTTAATATGCTTGCTTCCTTGAATAACAGAGATACCAGCACCATCACCGTTAAAGAAAAAGTCGTTACGGATTATGATATTTCTTTAAGTCAGAGTACCGCATTTATGGCAGGCTCTGTTGTCTTCCTGTTTATTCCCATACTGATACTCGGAACAGGATTCACCGTTTATCTGGTACGTAGAAACAAATAACGGAGGTGCCGGCATTGAAAAAAAACACAAAGCTCATCATTGCATGTGCCGCTTGTGTAGCGGTACTTTCGGCGGGACTTGCTGTTGCGGTGAACCTCCCCTCCGAAAAAGAAGAAACCGAAAAAACAAATAATTCCGATACCATTCTTTTATTTGATAAAACCGATGTGGATGTTGATGAAATCACCGTCACCAACGAAAGCGGCACGTATGAACTTTTAGGATATAAATATTCGGAATCATTAAACGATGAAAGCTCTGCCGAAAGTTCAGCAGCTTCGGCAGAATCCTCCGAAGAGTCTTCCGAAATCAGCACCGATCCGAAAGATTCCGAGGTAGAGATTATCTATACGATGCAGGATTATCCTGAAGAACATCTGGAAAAATCTCTGACAGACAATATTGTCAATCAGTGCAATTATATGGCGGCAGAGAGAATCGTAGACAAATCAGGAAAAAAATATGCCGAATACGGACTTGATAAACCCCTTATCACCGTTACCGTTACTTTCAGCGATAATTCCACCGAAAAAATGTATATCGGAAACGAAGCACCCGATAATAAGGGTGTCTATCTCCGTCTTGACGGCAATCAGAATGTTTACCTGGTACAAGCCTCCATGGTCAATACATTCGCCTATGAAAAAATGCAGCTGTTCGATCATTCTATTTCCCCGAGTTATGACGATAATTATAAAATTACCTCTGTGGATCTTTCGGGGAAAAAATTCGGTAATGAAATCAGTATTTCAAACGAACAAAACGGAATCACGAATAGTGGTTACATTATGTACCAGCCTTACAGAGAAATCGTCAATTCGACATTTGTTTCCGATTACGGCGAAAGTCTGTTCGGCATAGACGGAACAAAAGTCGAGGCTGTACGTGTAACCGATAAAGAACTGAAAAAATACGGGCTTGATGAACCCTATATGGAAATAAAGGTAACTTCCGAAGATGCTACGGAAATCAACGTGATCGTTTCCGAAGCTGATAAAGACGGCAAATTTTATATTGCCGGAAAGGGCGAAACAAAAATTTTCAGTATGAATACAGACCGTGTTGACTGGTATGATGTCAGCTATGCGGATTTTCTGGACGATATGATCATCAATCCTCTTCACGATACATTGGTTTCGGCAGAAATTTCCTGCAATGGTCAAGATTACCTGTATACTTACGAACATACAACCGCTGTCAATAAAAAATACGAAGAAACAGAAATCATCAGTGCTATCTACAATGGCAAGGCAATTGACATCAGCAATCTTCAGTTATTCATCAATAATCTGAAAGGTATCAGAAGAAATCTCTCAGCTCCAAAATCTCTTGACGGCTGCAAAGAAGTGTTTAGTATGACCTTCACCTTTGATATTGACGGAGAAAAGGCGACCGATAATATCAAACTGTACACATCATCAGATAACCAATATATAATTGTACTGAACGGTCACATTGAAGCCTATACCGACAGCGAATATGCCAAAGAGCTGATCAAGCAGGTTCCGCTCATTCCTTCCACCGAAAGAATTGAAAATATCAATCCGCAGGGAACGGAAGAAGAAGCGTCCGACAGCAGCCCGGCAACTGAATGATTAGCCAACAAATCTTTGATAAAAAAGACAAGTGACAACTTTTCTGTCACTTGTCTTTTTTGGCTCTTATTTTTGTTTCTTTTTTTCTTTGATGGTTGCCGCTGACAACATCACCGCTGCGGACAACATTACAATCCCTGCAAATACAGATACATTGATATGATCACCCGTAGCCACCACTGCTTCCGCAGAAGTACTGTTATTTGAGTTTTGATTTTGCTGTGATACAACTGCTGATGTTTCGGAAGTACTGCGGTTGACCGCAGCAACGGCAGCATTGCTTTGCTGTGGTTCCTGTGAGGAAGTTTTCTGCGGCTCTGTACTGCTTTGTGCCGCAGCGGACGATTCGCTTGTTTCTACACTCGGTTCATCTGATGCCGTTTCCGTACTGCTTGTATCAGAGAATTCGGTTGTTTTCTCTTCCCCGTTATAATAGGAATCTTCATTTTTCAGAAGTGTTAGTATATTCTGAGAATAATGTTCTGTCAGGATAACGTCCGTATTCATCATTAATGTCAGTAAATGATACAGCGGCAGATGTGTTCCGTCTTCGGAAACAAACTGAAAATCATCACGTATCACAGGTATCAGACACTTGCTGATGGGAAACAAATCTTTTTTGATCTTTTCATATTCAGCATCGGTAAGACCTGTATCGGAATTTTTTTTGATTTCATCTGAAACAGAGGCAATCATATCGGCTATATTCTGATAATCTTCATCGCTTTCGGCGGTCATCACTCCGCTCAGCAAAGCAGAGGAACTGTCACCGGAAATAAGGTTCATTGCGGTTCTTGAAAGGAACATCACCAAGTCTGATTTTTCGGTTTCTGATTTGCTGAAATATATTTCCAACAAATCAGAGACTGGCAGCAAATCGCAATAAGATTTTCTGTCAATTCTTTCCGCCAGAAAATCAATCTCATCCGATAAGAATTCCGACAACCCGATCTCTGCTCCATCTGCGGCAGTATAACTTTCATCAAGAGCCTTTGAAACAACGGTTTTCTCTGTACTTCCAATTTCTTCTTTGATACCGCTGCTGCTAAGTCCCCATACAGACGGATAAACATAAGGAATCAGGTCATTGACATTCTCTACATTTCTGATATTTTCGTAAACCGTGTCGCCTGATGAAGAAGCAGGAGCATCAAAGGTATACACATATATATCGTCATCGCTTGTTTCAAATTCGCTTAAATTTTCATTGAGATATTTTCCTGTGAGGTTAGCCACTGCTCCCCCTCTGCTGTAACCCGCAATCCAATACTTTGCGTTTGTGATGCCGTATGTTTTCCGATAATTTTTGATTCTTTCGATGATTTTATCAGCAGCGTCCGAAAAACCTTCTGCATCTCCGGTTTCACCTGCTTTGAAGTTGGATACCCATTCATTTTTGTAATCCGAACCTCTGACTGCTACGACAATGACATCTTTACCATCAATTTTCTTATGTGATATAACACTTCCGATACTGTCTTTCGTGGTAATATCGGTTTCATCAAAGACCATATCTTCCTCTGAAAAACCAATATCAGACAACAATTTTTTGATATTAGCATTTTTGTCAGGATTTTCTCTTGACGGATTCACAGCAAAAGCAATATTGGCGGACATTGTTCTGAGGTGTTCGTTCTTGTGCTTTCCTGACTGACTGAAATAGTGATCACTGTAATAAAATACATCGTCATTGTCGAAATCACCTATTGCGGCATATTGAAATTTGCCTTCCTGCACCTTTTCATCTGTTGCCATTACCGTCATTGGCAGCATAGAAAGCAACATTCCCAGGGACAGCACCATACCAAGCCCTTTGATTTTTTTCTTCATATTATTACAGCCTTTCTGTTCAAACTTTGTCAGTACTGATCGATAATGGGGTTCACACCCGAATCTGATTTATTAAGACGATCAATGTACTTAATAGCTTCTCCGCAACCTCGTACCACACAGTTGGACGGATCTTCTGCAATGCTGACTTTCAGATTAGTTGCTCTGTTGATCAGAACATCCAACCCTTTCAGCTGGGAACTTCCGCCCGTGAGGATAATACCACTGTTATAAATATCACCCGTAAGTTCGGGCGGTGTTTCTTCCAGTGTATCCTGAACATAATTGACAATCGTTTCGGCGGTTTCAATCAGCGGTTCCACCATTTCATCCGCTGTCAGATCGACCCAATCGGGCATACCTGTCACCAGATTTCTGCCTTTGATGCGGTAGGTGTCATCAGAGATTCCCGGCACAACACAGCCGATATTGATTTTTGCCTGTTCTGCTGTACGCTTTCCGATCAGCATATTATATTTTTTGCGTACATATTTGATGATCTCATCATCAAACGTATTGCCGGCTTGTTTAATAGAATGAGAAACAGAAATACCGCCAAGTGAAATGACTGCCATATCGGTAGTTCCTCCGCCTATATCCACTACAAATGAACCGTGAGGTGTTTCAATATCAACCCCTGCACCCATTGCAGCCGCAACAGGTTCTTCTATCAGGCACACCCTGCGTATTCCTGCACCGCTGACCGCATTGACAACAGCACGTTTTTCCACTTCCGTAATTTCCCCCGGAACACAGGCGATGGCACGGGGCATACCGATTTTGGACGATACCACTCCTTTCAGCAATAAAGTGATCATTGCTTCTACCAGTCCGAAATCCGATATAACACCTCCGCTGAGAGGATAGACAACATCCATTCTCGACGATGTGCGTCCAAGCATCAGATAAGCCTCTTCCCCGACTGCTGCTATGGTTTCATTTTCCAGATTGACCGTCACCACAGACGGTTCGTTAACCATGATTCCTTTTCCATGAATAAAAATTCTTGTTCTCGAAGTGCCGAGGTCTATTGCAACATCAGTACCCATTTTTTACACCCTTTCCGAAGTCCTTTTTTTGATACACAAATTATCAGTACTGCCTTATGGTAAAATTCATATGATCTTTGCCAAAATAATTAACTTTCATATGACGCTCATTAAAAAATGTTTCTATTGCTTCAAAAATTTTCTCATCGGGTTGGTCTTTTGCCTCAAGAGAAAAAGCCTGACCTCCGCAAGCATCGTGTATATGAATTTCATAACCGTATTTTTCTGCTGTCCGTTTCAGTTCCGGAGCTTCTGACAATGAAAACACTGCCATATTTTATCCCGCCTTTATCAGATATGATTTATCCGATATATAGTATAACACGTTTTGCAAACAATTAAAAGCCTATTTTTTAGATTGATACAGAGATGAATCTGTGTTACAATACCCATAATATTGTTGGATTCCCGACAGTAGACAATCATACAGCAATACGGAGTGTGATGCTATAATGAAAAAAATGATGTTAATTCTGACAGGCGGAACAATCGGAAGTTCCGAACATCACGGAATTATATCCGCAGACCAAAACGGTGAATACAGAATTGTACAGCTTTATCAGCAAAAATACAATGATGTTGACTGGACGATATTTCAGCCGCTGAACATTCTCAGCGAAAATCTTAATCCTTTGCATTGGGAAACCATTGTCAATTTTATCCTTGGTCTTGATCTTAATGACACAGACGGTATGATCATTACTCACGGAAGTGATACGCTTTCGTATTCTTCGGCAATGCTTTCTATGTGTCTGTGCCATCTCAATATTCCCGTTGCAATCACCGCTGCCAACTATGTTCCCGACCATCCCAAAAGCAACGCTCTTGACAATATCAGAGCTGCTGTCCTGCTTTGCGAACATATGCAAAAAGGTGTTTTTACTGTCTTTAAAAATGCAGATGACAGCGATTGCAGTATCTATCTTCCCACACGAATGTATGAAGCCGACCGGTTTTTTGATAAGTTTTCTTCGGCGGACGGAAAATTATTTGCTAAAGTCACCGACGATCGTTTTGTGATATGCAGTGCGATTGAAGATGAAATCAGAAAGAAAAACAAAGCCGTAACGGATAAGCTGATTTTACGCCGCAAAGTAATGATGATACGGCCATACCCGTCACTCAACTACGAAAACATTGTGATTCCCTCCGATGTATCTGCTGTTCTCCATACGGGGTATCACTCGTCCACCGCCAATGCCGACCTGCAAAACAAGCGGTACAGTGCATTAACACTGCTGGACAAATGTCGTCGATGCAATGTGGACTTTTATATTTCATCATTCAAAAAAAATCACTCTTCCCTATATGAAACCGGAAATATACTGCTGCATCACGGTGCTGTGCCGCTGTTTGACATTACAAACGAAAGTTCTCTTGCGAAGCTGCTCCTGCTTTACAACACAAATACCGAAAACAAACAATATTTTCTTGCAAACGACATCTATTTTGAGAATATGCAAATTGACAGATAGATTTTCAGAAGCAACAATCCGAAGTACTGTGCAGCCGCTAAGTACTTCGGATTGTTGTATTTATTATGATTTATTGATAAACTTTGATGATATTTTCAAGATATTTCAGATATTCACTTCGTAGGTTTTCCGGTTTTCTTAATTCTATTCCGTTTCCGAATCCGCTGATCCACGAGAAAAACAAGTTGCTCTTCTGTATACAGGGATTACACAAAAAACAGCTGCTATCATTTTTATCTTCATAAATTTCCATATCATTTCCAAAACGGTCAAGTATCACTCCTATCAGTTCTTTTTTGACCTTGAGTTCAATTCGGGTATATTCACCGCCAAACATAGAAAACGCCGTATTTACAAATTCAGACGTATCAAAATCTGTAAAATATCGCTCCCCATCTCTTTTATTTCTGAGTGTTTCCACATTGAGCATACGATCTACCCGAAATGTTTTTTCGCCTTGTATATCACTGTCATATGCGAGAAGATAGTAGTTTTCATTCTTCCACAAAAGGGCATAAGGACTTTGAACATATACAATCGGTTCATTTTTGGCATTTCTTTTGATGTCTTTATGTATCTTTTCTTTCTCATCGAAGTCAACGGTGGTTTTCAAATAATTGAACGATATTTTTTTATTCATCGATACAGCATTATAAATGGCATCTATATTATAAATCACAGACGAGTTACTGCTTTTGACCATATCTTCAATATACACCTGACGATCAAGCTGAGAGCGATTATATTCAGATGTGATTTTTCCGAGTTTACGAACAATATCTTTGGTCTTTTTCGGCGAAATACAGCGTGAAGCTCCCAGAGCATCTGCTATCATCTTCAGCTCGGCAAGCTCCAGCGTTCTTGAAACCAGTTTATAACCTTTTTTGCTTTTTTCGATGTCCATACCATACTCGATCAGACTCTCTATATAATTATAAATCGATTTTCTGTCGGCAGTCAACCCTCTGTTATTGAGTTCTTCTATAATTTCAGAAGTTTTGATATAATGGTTTTCATCGCTTTTATTTTTCAGTTCATCTATAATATACAGTATTTTTAACCTGTTGTCGCCTTTTGACATAATAAGACTTGAAACCTCCGTATCCTGCAAATTTATTCTTTTACGGAAATATTATAGCATAATCTCTCTGAATTTTCAACACTTTAGTAGGATAATTTCTGAAAAAATCACACAAAATTTCCAAGATTTTTTAGGCACGATGTTGTTTATTTTAAGCAAAGCGGACAGCAGAAAACAATTGCTTGAGAGTACACCTCTGCAAACAACCGGCATACACACAATCATAACAGAAAGTATGTATGCCGGTTGTTTTATTTTGTCAATTCATATCGCTTGACAGGCTTCGGTGATATATGCCCCAGTACTTTTCAGAAAACACATAGCTGATCTCAGCAGTTTTATGGACATCGGTAATATCCAAATAACGACTTTGTAAAGAAACAGTAAAAAGGATATTGCTCAAAGTACAGTATGGAACCTGAACTTACGAAAAAAGAGCGACCGCAAGTAATCGACTATGTGAATCGTCCCGTGCGGTCACACACTGGTGCGGGTGTTCATAACGGACTTATGAGAAATTATGGTTTTATCGGCAGTTGCACACATTTCTCGCTCGCACATTTGTGATTTATTCAATTTCTTCGTACAATAATAACGTAATCGGAGGAATTACAAATGAAAAACATTATTAAGGAGTTATATTACGGCAACATTGATCCGCAGGCTCGCGGTTTTCAAAAGGGCAGTTATCTACAAAAGCAAATGACTATCATTTCGGAAAATGAAGCTATGCTAACCGACAAATTGACGGGCGATGAAAAGAAAGCGTTTTTAGCTTTCGCCAATGCTTCAAACATCGTTTTAGGCGAATCGGAGCTTGACAGTTTTCTTGTCGGG
>CACYDP010000108.1 GCA_902773135.1 uncultured Ruminococcus sp. | reverse complement strand
TTTTGAGTTAGCCGACAAAAAACAGCTCCCCTGTATTATTGTCACAGATGCCGCTCTGAAAAAGGATAAATATGTCCATCTCGGTATGAAGCTTGTCAACACAAGGCAGGCAGATGATGGTGTGTTTATGTACGACATGGTAAGAGAGAATCATTAAATGGCCGCTTATCCTAAGTGTGCGATTTTCGTTGGCAGTTACGCAGCGGCATCAGATTTGCGGTTTATATAAAGTTGCAGCGTAATTGACAGCGGAGGCACTCCGCTTATCTTTACTGAATTTATTACTTGCATTATTCTGGTTATTGGAGTATAATGCAGATAAGTTAGATATATCTAACAATTATTATAGTAAGGAAGATACCTATGGCTGACAAAATCCAAAATGCATACCATGATTCCAAAAACATCTATGATGACGTTCTGACACAAAAGAGCATTTTCAGCAGGCTGTATATCAAGTTATTCTGGAGCGGTACGGACGATAACCTGATCGCAAAGAAAGTGCTTGATTACATTTCCGATGATTTCACCGGAAAACTGCTTGATGTGCCTGTCGGGACAGCCGTGTTTACACATAAAAAATGGAGTTCTCTGAAAAATGCGGAGATTATTTGCCTTGATTACAGCAGGGATATGATAGAACAGGCTCAAAAGCGTTTAGCCGATTCTCCGCAGGTAAGCTGTCTGCAAGGAGATGTAGGAGATCTGCCGCTTGAAAATGAAAGTATGGATATTGTGTTGAGTATGAACGGTTTCCATGCTTTCCCGGACAAGAAAAAAGCCTTTAAAGAAACATACAGAGTATTAAAGCCCGGCGGAAAATTCATTGCCTGCTTTTACATCAAAGGCGAATCAAAAATCACCGACTGGCTTGTAAAAGCAATTTTATCGAAAAAAGGCTGGTTCACACCTCCCTTCCCCACCCGCATACAGCTGAAAAAATATTGAGCAGAATGTATAAAAAGGTCGATTTTCATACAGACGGTTCGATGGTATATTTTTCGGCTGTCAAATAACAATATAAAGGGGTTGAAAAGCAAAAATGACAATTACCGTCATTACAGCAGTATGTTTATGTATCGTGGAATTTGTGATTATTTTACTGGTCGCACCAATAGCAAAGCCAATTATGATATTGGGATTTCTGCCGGAGGATATCCGTGAAAAAGCGAAAAATCACCCTGAACCACCGAAACATAAACAGATCATTGCCTATATTCTGTTCATCATATTTATCGCTGCCTTTATCGGTGCAATCGTATTTTTAGGAATAGACGGACTGAAAAACGACTATGATTACTGGCGATTAGCCGGCAGATTTCTTTTCGTTTTATATATCAACAAAGCTTTTGACATCATCATTCAGGATCAGTGGCTTGTTCTGTCTACCGATTATTTCAAAAAAATATTTCCCGAAACAGCAAATTGTGACGGGTGGCATAACCGAAGATTCAACAACAAAAATCAACTCAAACGAATTTTTGGCTATCCTTTCATGTGTCTTATTACAGCAGGAATTTTTATGATCTTCCAATAACGAACCGCCTTACAGGTATTTTCTGTGAGGCGGTTTATGCTTATTATCATATTTTCTCTAAATCTTTATACTGTTCAAGAACAGGACTTTTGTCGCCAACATACCAGTAATCACAATAATTTCCGCTTAGAGCCTCTGTTTGTGTACGGATAAGTCTTGCATGAAGTACCTCCGCCAGGACATGATCCGTTCTGCACAGATATGGGAGCAATTCTTCATAGCCGTGTTCCTTTGCGTGCTTTGCAATAGGGCATCCGATCAGATGAAAGCTGTATCCCTCGGATCGTTGATCGGGATTTATACAAATTTTCCAGGTATCCATCCACTCTCCTTTTTCCTGATGTTCTCTTACATCTCTTTCATACTTTGTATATATCTTATCAAACAGTTTGTATGGCCACTTGTGTTTGTTGGCATCAACAAATTTTCCAAGAAGCCTGAGACTGTCAATATGCCAGCCGTGAATGATCCGGAAAGCCTTACCATCGATCACACGATCGCTTGCCTCGTAAAAAGCAACCATAGAAAACCATGTTTCCATATTTTCTGACATACTGTTTTCTTTTCCGCCAAGATCAGGCATCTCGGTCATAAGCTTTCTGTATTCCTGATCTGCACGCTCACATATTTCTTCTTTTCTGTCCGAAAGATACTTATCACAGTATCTTTCAAATAATTTACCCCATGATTTTGGATATGATTTTTTCCACATTATAATTGTAACTCCTCGCCGTAGTACATATATGTCGATGATGCGTTGAGGAAATCCTCCCGAACTCTATTCTTTCTCACCGATAGCCAAAAAGAGATTGCCCTTCTCAGTTATTGTTATGTTAATAAATCCGGCATTCGCCATGACCGGAATTCATTCCCTTTATCATCATTTTTCCGAGAACCCCTTCAGGCTTCCTTGTCTGATTGATATAGTTTTTAAAAAGTCCCATACTGTTTCCCCTCCTTATATTTTTCTCATATAAAAATCACAGCGGTCAGAACCGGTTCCTAGGGTTCCGGTTCTTTTAAATTCAAGCCCCGGAAGATTCCCATAGCAGCGTTCATCATTAGCACAGAAGATTTTTGTTAATTCCGGACATCCCAATTCCGTGAAATACCGATTATATGGGCAGGCAATAACATCCATGCGATATTCACCTTTCTTTTTTGGATAGAATACATTCTTAAATCCGCTGTTCGAACTAAACATCTTCTTTGTCATCGGATCCCAGATGCTTACGAATAAGCTCTTCATTCCGGGCAGCTTCATCAGTTTTGCCAGCTTTCGTCCCGTATTCGATGAGTTCTTGATTGCTGCATTTTCAATCACCTCATAAGCTGTATCCCTGCTGCTTTCTTCCTTGAGCGTCAGATATATCGCAGCGGCAGGGAATATATAGTTATCCGTATGGCTATGTTCTCCGGCTGGGATTGATTCATACTGCTTTAGTATACTGTCCAGTCGTACTCTTGTCTTTTCCCACAATTCATCACTGATCGGCTTTGAAAATTTCTTGTCCATCTCATCTTTTATGAATTTTTTCTTTTTCAGAATTTGTTTCGATGTTTTCATGTTAATTGTCCTTCCATTTTTATAGCATTTTGACATCGGCATACGCTTTTGCTGTTTTGCTTTCATCAGCAGCATACCGGTAATCACAGCTCGGACTGCCGGTTGCACAAAAATCAATTACTTCTTCACAGCAAAGCGGAACATATCTGCTCCAAGAATTTTCACTCCGGTTGCATCTGCTGCCGACTCAAGCTGCCTGATCTCTGCAACTGAAAGTTTCTCACTCACAGCGGCTGCAAGCTCCTCGACCTGATACGGTTTTCTGCATCCACAAATCGGTACAAGTCCTTTTGAAGATACATAGCACATGGCAACCTGTGGAATTTTCAGCCTATGATTTCGTCCTATGGTCGCCATGACTTTATAAAGCGGATATAGTTTCCTGCGTTTTCGGGAAAATAACAGCTTCATGATAGATTTCTTTTCATCTTTTTTGGGAGGAACAAGCATACCCTCCTCAAGCACTGCCCATGCCCAAAAAGAAATGCTGTTTTCTCTGCACCAATCAATCAGTCCTTCTTTCTCCCATTTGCGGTCAAGCAAGCTATAATGATTCTGCACACCGTAAAGCGGAATCCCGGCTCCGTCAAGAATGGCTTTTGCCCGTTTACATTCCTTAAGATTAAAGTTTGATATACCAATATTCTTTATTTTTCCTTCACGATATAGTTCTATCATTTCATGCAGATTATTCCCGATAGTATTCGGCAGATGCAGCCAGTAAATATCCACGCAGTTTCTTCCAAAATCTTTCAGATCTTTTTCAAATGATGCTTTGACCTGTCCTTTTTTGTATTTCCCGGCAGGTGTGTATTTTGCAGAAATGAATGTATCATTACCGCACAACCTTCCAACGATAGGCTGCCCTTTGCCAAGACCGTAATCCCTTGCAGTATCAAAGAATGGGATGTCCAAACGAACAGCAGTTTTTACAGCTTCAAGCATTGTATCTTCTGAAACATGACTTCCCCTCAGCATTTTTCCATATAAAGCATCTCCCCATGCGTTCGTTCCTATAACAGCACGAGGTATAAGTGTAATATCTGCTTTTTGACGAATTCTTTCCTTCATTTTTATTTTCTCCCTACCAGTAACGCCGAGCCGGAAAGTGCCATCCATTTTGCTTCAAAGGGTGACATAAACTTTCCATCTGTTGTGTCGATCAATTCTACGCTTTCATAACCCATGCTTTTGAGATTTCGGACAAAGGACTGCATGTCGCCGTACTTTGACTGTGACATAATATCGTGTATGGCAAAGCATCCGCCTTTTTTCAGAACACGAAATGTTTCAAGCAGAATAGCCTGTCTGTCCTTACTCGGAATATTATGATAAACATAATTGCTCATTACTGCATCAAAGCTTTCATCAGGAAAGTCAAGCTTCAGGGCGTTTCCCGGCTGAAACTGTACATTCGTTACATTCTCCGCCTTTGCATTGTTTTCGCACAAAGTTTTGCTGAAAGACGCATATTCCTTGCCCCAACGGTCAATTCCGATGATCTGTGCATCGGGATTTCTTTTTGCTGCCGCAATTGTTAAAGCACCGCTGCCACAACCGACATCAAGTCCCTTTCTGCCTTTATGGATAGTGATATATGAAGCTGTGCCTTCGATTATTTTTCGTGACATCTGCCTTTTGCCGTTGTAGGAAAAGGCTATATACATCAGATACATCCATATCGTCACACCTGTCAACACAGCAGTCAATATCAAAAATACGATAAAAAGAACCGTTTGCAATATTCCTTGCGGCAGAATAGGTGACAGACCAAATATCAGAAACAGTATCAGGCAAGCAATCGCTCCGCACATAAAGCCAAGCACCATACCTTTTGGCATCCAGTTTTTGTAATCAGGTTTCATATCTGATCAACTCCTTCGATTGATTATTTTGGTTTTATTTCAAGCTGCATTTTCTGCACTTTGGGCATCATAACGAGCAGACCGCCCATCATCCAGATATTTCCCAGACTGATCCACCCCGTGGCGAGTGCATTTGTCAGAGGGTAATCTCCTGTGAGCTTGCAGATAATAATGACTGCCACTCCGAACAACAGCGTAAAGATCCAGCACCATTTCGGATAAGACGTTTTTCCTTTGACAAAGGCACTGATCTGAACACCGATTACAATGCCGAAAAAGATTGCAAACAAAACAGATGACGGCAGAAGAAATAAAAGTGCAAACTGCTTCATTTCATCCAAAGCCGTATCCGGCAGAAACCGGCTTATCTTGTTGTAATAATACGCAGCCGCACAGCAGCTCACATGAACAGATACGCCAAAAAGCATACAGCCAAAAATGCCGGCACGATAGGCATGAGCATGACGAGGGGAACGCTCCGACATCAGACGATAGATGCCAAACCAACTCATACATTCAAGCGGTATCCCAACCGTACCGAGCAAAGCCGACCAGAATATCCTGCTGTCTGATACACCGAGATACCTGGAATAATTAGCCTCCAGTCCCGATGTACCTGCAGTTCCGACACCCCAGCCGAGCAGCATATCTCCGATCAGCACCATAACACCTGCAAAAATTCCTATCAGCATCAGCTTTCTGATTCGCCTCCAGTCAAGGCTACTACCAATTCCAATTTCATTATACTGCATAATTTACACCTCTTTCTCTAGAATAAGACACTAATGGAAAGGTGAATGATAAGTACACCTATCTTAACCATCAGCGTAAAAACAGTACAAAATAATAATAGCTGCAAAAAATCCAAAAGTTTCACTGCCGTGAATCAACTTGTTTAGTTAAATTCATCTAACCTAATTATAATACACCATTAGCAGATTTTCAATAAGATATTTTCATTTTAACAAAACTTAATAAAAGGGTTCATCACAGCCTCTCCTTGTGCGGAGCTTCTTTTTTGTTTTCGTCATAATCTTGAATAAAACAGTCTGATAGTATATAATTAAAGTAATGGAAACGGCAAAGGAGTGGAATGATCATTGCTATTAAGACAAATTCGATTCTTTGTTTCGATCGTAGACGAAAACAGCTTTACGCAGGCTGCCGAAAAAAATTTTGTATCACAATCGGCCATATCACAAGCAATGAATGCCTTGGAGGCAGATCTGGGTGTAAAGCTGATTGAAAGGAAACACAGAAGTTTTAAGGTTACGGCGGCAGGCGAGTATTTTTATGGGAAGTGCAGATCGCTTCTTGCTGATCTTGAAAAAATAAAAAAGGAAACAGTCCGCTTGGGTAGTGATGAAGAAACTACCCTGCACGTGGGATATATCAATCTTTATGCAGGACCGGAGCTTTCAGATGCGATTGCAGAGTTTTCAGCACTTTATCCGGAAGTCAGAATATCTGTTCAGAGCGGTACTCACGAAGAGCTTTATCACGGACTTGTATCAGGAAATCTTGATCTGGCTCTGAATGACCAGCGGCGTGTGTTTTCTGATGACTATGTGAATATGGAACTGAAAAATGCCGAGTGTATCATCGAGCTGTCAAAACGCTGCGAGTTATCTTCATATGACACAGTGGAGGTCGCAGATCTTGCAAAGATGTCCTGTATCATCGTTTCATCCAAAGAGCAGAGGGAAACGGAAGCGGAATATTACAGGAATATTCTGGGATTTGGAAATGATTTTATTTATGCAGAAACACAGGAAGAAGCAAGACTTATGGTGATCGGCAACAGAGGATTTCTGCCCGTTGAGGTTGTTGGAAAACTTCCGGAGGTATCCGGTGCCATCAGGCGTATTCCACTTTTCCGCAAGAACCGCCGTGTAACAAGAAAGTATTGCCTGTTCTGGCTGGAAGAAAGAACGGGATATTACATAGAAGAATTTGCAGAGATGCTGCGAAAGCGGATTTCATAGACAATCATAAGTAAAACTTATCAAAACGCTGGGAAAATCGAATTGATGATTTTCTCTGCATTTTTTATAATAGTATATATGGAATAGTGTATAGAAACTGAAGAGAATAATTATGTCAGATAAAAGAAAAATCGGAAACCATGTTTTTATAACAGAAAGGGTGTCATTATGAAAAACAGAGTATTAGGAAAAGGTCTTGAGGTATCTGCTATCGGTCTTGGCTGCATGGGTCTGTCCCAGAGCTATCCGCCATTTCCGGAGAAAAAAGAAAGTATCCGTTTTCTTCGGCGTGCAGTAGAAATGGGACAGACATTCTTTGACACATCTGAGGTCTATGCCATCGGCAGTAATGAAGAACTTGTAGGAGAAGCACTTGCACCGGTGAGAGATCAGGTAAAGATCGCTACAAAATTTGGTTGGAATATCCAAAGCGGTAAATGTGTCGGGCTGGATTCCAGACCGGAAACTATCAGAAAAGCTGTTGATGCTTCCCTGAAAAGACTCAGAACAGACCATATCGACCTATATTATCAGCACAGGGTTGATCCTAAGGTGCCGATTGAGGAAGTAGCAGACACAGTTTCCGAACTAATTAAGAAAGGAAAGGTTTTGCATTTCGGGCTTTCGGAAACAAGTGTAAACACGGTCAGAAAAGCTCATGCCGTATGTCCTGTGACTGCCGTACAGAGTGAATACTCCATGTGGTACAGAGAACCGGAAAAAGGTATGCTTGCCCTTTGTGAAGAGCTTGGAATCGGATTTGTGCCGTTTTCACCACTTGGAAAGGGATTTCTCACCGGAACAGTGAAGAAAGATTCTCTATTTGCGGATAACGATATACGTCATTCCATACCACGTTTTATGGAACAGGAAAATATGGAGCATAATCAGAAACTGGCTGAAGCAGTCAGACAGTTTGCTGTGGAACATAGACTTGCCCCTGCACAGGCAGCACTTGCATGGCTGCTGCATCAAAAACCGTTTATTGTTCCGATTCCGGGGACAAAGAGTGAAACGAGATTGCAGGAGAATATGAGTGCAGCCTATGTGGAATTGACTAACGAGGATTACGAAAAACTGGATACAATTTTAAAAGAGCATACAATCATCGGAGCAAGGTATTCCGAAGCAACAGAAAGTATGACGGACAGATCATAAATCAAGTATTTCACATAAGTAACACTTATCAAAATATTGAAATAATCAAATTGATGTTTTTATGAAAATTTAATAAAATAATAATAGCAGAATAAAAATTCGGAGGTGCAGTATATGAAAAAGTTTTTATTGACCGGAATCATTATTGTGTGTCTATTTATGCTTGGCGGTTGTCAGTCTTCGGACGGTACAGGAAATTCGGCAGAAGAAAAGAATTCGTCCACAGTATCACAGAGCAATAATTTGGAAACTTCAAAGCAGAATGATAAATCTGTCGTTTCAAAGATCGAATCCGGTACTCCGGCAAACAGCGGCACGTCAGACAGCACAAAAACACTGGTCGTATATTTTTCCAGAACAGGCGAGCAGTATGGTGTTGGTAATATTGACAAAGGCAACACAGCGATCGTTGCTGAGATGATCACAGAGAAAACAGGTGCGGACAGCTTTGAGATACTGCCAAAGGAGGACTATTACCCCTATACTTATGATGCTCTGACGGACATTGCAAAGCAGGAGCTGAATGACAATGCACGACCAGAGATAAAAGGAACGATACCCGATCTTTCAAAATATGATACGGTATTTATCGGTGCACCGGTATGGTGGGGCGATTGGCCAATGATAATGTATACGTTCTTTGAAGGAAACAAGGATGCACTTGCCGGAAAAACACTGATACCCTTTTCCACTCATGCCGGAAGCGGACTTTCCGGATTTGACAGCAAACTTTCAACGGCTTGTCCCAATAGTACGATAGGTACTGGACTTGCCATCGCAGGAACGGATGCACAAAATAATCAGGACAGTGTAAGAGAGAACATTAACGGCTGGCTATCAGAGCTGGGATATTAATTAAGGAGGCAAAAACATGAATAAAGAACAGTTTGACAAGCAAAATGTTTTCGGACTCGGCAGTCCAAACACAGCATTCGCACAGTATTTTATTGGCAATTCCTATCTTAATCCCCTCGTTGACCCGAAGGGAGCAACGCTTATTCCTTTCAATGTAACATTTGAGCCGGGCTGCCGCAATAACTGGCATATTCATCATGCAAAGACAGCAGGCGGTCAGCTTCTGATATGCACAGCCGGCAGTGGTTGGTATCAGGAGGAGGGCAAGGACGCAGTAGACCTGAAACCCGGTTCGGTAATCGTCATTCCTGCCAATGTAAAACACTGGCATGGGGCGAAGAAGGACGAGTGGTTCTCGCATATTGCTATTGAGATACCCGGTGAAGACTGTTCGACAGAGTGGTGTGAGCCAGTCAGTGATGAAGAATATAATGTAGAAAAATATTAAAAATATGCAAAAATATATTAAAATAGTATTAAATATATGATATAGTAAGTGTGGAGATGATAATATGCAAGCCAAAGAAGTATTAAGTTTGCTTAAAATATCAAGACAAACACTTACTAAATATGTAAAAGAGGGAATTATAAAAACAGAATTGTTGCCTAATGGAAGATATGATTATAACACAGACAGCGTATATGCTTTTCTGAACAAGGGTTTGAAACGCAAGACATATATTTACGCAAGAGTATCTACATCAAAACAAAAACCAGAGCTTGCCAACCAAATTGAATTGTTAAAACAGTTTTGCTTTATGAATGGATATGTTATCTCAGGCATTTATTCAGATATAGCCAGCGGAATAAGTTTTGAAAAACGCAAAGAATTTTTTGAAATGTTAGATGACATAACGGAAAAT
>CACYDP010000107.1 GCA_902773135.1 uncultured Ruminococcus sp. | reverse complement strand
TCGATTCCTCCGCAATGCTCGATTCCTCCGCAATGCTCGATTCCTCCGCAATGCTCGATTCCTCCGCAATGCTCGATTCCTCCGCAACGCTCGATTCCTCTGCAATGCTCGATTCCTCCGCAATGCTCGATTCCTCCGCAACGCTCGATTCCTCCGTAGTGCTCGATTTCTCCGCAACGCTCGATTCCTCTGCAACGCTCGATTCCTCCGCAACGCTCGATTCCTCTACAATGCTTGATGAAATTGTTTCAGAAATTTCATTATCATTTGCATATGCTGTGACAAAAACCGTACTCACCACAGCCGCAGCTGTAACAGCAGAGATAAAAATCCTGGATATATTTTTCATAAAAATCCCTCCTTAAAAAGTTTCGCATAATAGTATCTTTGATTGAATACGATACTTTTGATAAAATCCTGATAATATAAATATTATCAGGATTTTTTATATTTTTCGGGCTGTTTTTTCTTTGCCGTTTTGGACTGATTAACGGGGGTTATAGGCGGATGCACTTTAGTTGTATGGTTTTTAAATTTTTTTTCATTGATTTCAGGTGATTCAATAACTGGTTCATATTTTTCGGGGGGGATATTGCGTTCTTTAATTCTCACGGCAACAAAACGCTTCACCAGTGTATAAACAACCGATGTTACAGGACCGCTTACTAAAAGTCCTACAACACCGAAAAAGTTTGCAAACAGCGTAATTGCCGAAACCATAATCAGCGGGGGCAATCCCATATTGGAACCAACAACTCTCGGGAAAATAAAATTGCCCTCAATCTGCTGAAGACAAACCATAAATACAACAAACCATATTGCCTGTATCGGATCGGTCGTTAAAATAAACAATGCACCAATACAGATACCGATTCCAACGCCAAACATAGGGATCCACGATAAAATTGCTATCATAACTCCTACAAGAGCCGCATACGGAAATCCGAAAATTGTCATTCCCAGTGCCGTAAGACCGCCTATAATAATACATTCCGTCATCTGACCTGTAATACTGTTATAAAACGACTGATTGGTAAGATGTCCCACTTCCACAATAAAATCAGCAGCTTTGATGGGACACACCGAATAAATAACTTTTTTCAGGTCAGACGAAAGTTTTTCCTTACGCATAAGCGTATAAATGGAAATAACGATTCCGAGGAATATATTGACTGCTGTGCTGACTACCGAAGTAACAATACTGACCGCAGAATTCATAAAATTTCCGGCATTATTCTGTATAAAAGAAATAATCGTATTAGTCAGGCTCTGCCAGTCGATCACATTTTCATCCAGTATTTGTTTAACATATTCATTTTCCTCGCTGATCTCTATCAGCTTATCCTGAATACTGTTGGCAAATCCGGGAATGGCTTCTGCGATACTTTGAAGACTGTTGACCACTTCCGGAATAATGATAATCAAAAAAATACCTATTACAAGAATAAATATACCCATTGACAGTATAATAGCAATGGGACGGCGTGCTTTTTCCTTGAATTTGCTGACAGGTTTTCCGTTCTTGGAACGAAACAAACTCTTTTCAATCGCTTTCAGCGGCACATTCAAAAAGAACGTACAGCATCCGGCAATAATAAAGGGAGTGAGAACATTAAGCATCCATCCGAGAAATGAAAAGACAATATCCAGGTGCTGAAATCCCAGAAAAACCAGAATCACGCATACACAAAGCACAAATATTTTTATCATTAAATTTTTGTTAAGTTCCATAAGTCTGTTCTCCGAAATCAAAATGTCATAACATTGATATATATCCTTACAGTTAATTATATTACAAACCACCTATAAATGCAAACAATTTTATACATTTTCATTATTTTTATAATTTGTCAGTCGATACCGCTGCTGTCATATGTTTTGTAAGGAGTTTTTATTAATTTTTCATAATCACATACAAATTACTACTTGAAGTTTTATATATAAATATGATATTATCTATAAAAAGAATGATTTGCTCAAAGAGGGTGAGTACTACGAAAAAGAATGAAATTATTTCAGTAAAATCAACTCTTGGTAAAAAGAAAATATCCGGTAAAAAACAAAGAGCCAAAAAAATCGGTGACAATAAAGTTATTAAAACTGATAATATTAAAAAACTGAAGGCTGCCATTATCATCATTCCTATCGTGATTGTTCTGATCATTGCCGCTTTACTGTTTTTTGTGATACAGCAAGTTTCTTCTGTTTCTCAAAAGACAGACAATGAGAATACGCAGCAACATTCGGCAGCAGTCGACGTTGATTCAGATAAACTTCTTACTGTTGTTTCGCCTTCCAACCCTTTGCCGACCAATTATAAACTAAATCTTGTATCTTATGAAACGATCAAAATAGACGAAGCAGCTGTTGAAAGTTTGAATGAACTGATTTCCGCCGCAAAACAAAATAACATCAATCTTCAATTAAAAAGCGGTTATGTATCTACCGAAGAACAGAATGAGCTTTATAACGCCGAAGTCAAACGACTTACGGAAGAACTGGGATACAGCCGTACCAAAGCAGAAGAAGAAGCCGAAAAAAATGTACCGATGGGAAATCACGCCGATACCCAGCTCGGACTGTCGGTTGAATTTGATTCATCGGATACAGAAAGTTTTGAAAACAGCCCTGAATATCAATATCTGATCAAAGATGCCTATAAATACGGATTTATCCTGCGTTATCCCGAGGGAAAAGAAGATACTACTTCTCTGCCTTTCAAACCATCACTTTTCAGGTATGTGGGAAAAGAAAATGCTTTAAGAATGACCACACTGAATATGTGCCTTGATCAGTATGTGATCTATCTGAATTCAAGATAACAAAATCAAAAGTTTCGCCCACCTTTTCAAAGGCGGCGGGGTGCAGGGGCAGAGCTCCTGCTCGCTCTCCGCAGAGAGCGAAATCCCCCTAAAGTCTTGTCTGCCCGATCATTTCGAGCATGTGCTTTAGGGGGATTTCAGTTATCTGTATTGACAGCAATCTTGAAAATTAGTCGCTGAAAGCTGCACCGAGTGCCTTGCAAGCCTCAATAGCCTCATCATCGGGAGCATCGTTGCAGATCACGCTTTCTGTTACGAGGGAAGCTCCGGCATTGTTCACTCTTTCTTCCCATGTACGCATCCACTCACCGTCACCCCAGCCGTAGGAACCAAACAAAGCAACCTTTTTGCCGCTGAGATTGGCTTCACACTCTGCAAATACCGGTTCAAATTCGCTGTCTTCCAATTCCTCTGCTCCCATTGCGGGACATCCAAAAGCAATACCGTCAAATTCCGCAACCTTGTCTGCACTGAAATCTGAAACCTGGAACAGTTCTGCATCTGATGCACCTTCCACAACTGCATTTGCCATTGCTTCTGTATTGCCTGTTCCGCTCCAATAAACTACTGCGATTTTACTCATTGTAAATCTTTCCTTTCAATCATTGTTTTTTATTAAGAAACGTCCGATGATCACCAATCGAACCGTTTTCTACGAAATCAATATGAAACTGCCAGCTGTTCCACAGAACAGCCTTTTGCAATCAGAGAACAGCAAAGCCTTGTACATTTTGTATATTTTTCAAAAGTTTTTTGTGCTTTCTGTTCATCACCATACACTTTCCACCAACCACAGCATTTACAGTTTGCCGCTTTATTGTTGATAAATCCGCTGACATCTTCCGGCGGATAGCCAAGAAAAAGTCCTACTTCGTGGGGAAAGCTGTCTGTCTTTTTAATTCTTTTCACAAGCCTTGCAATGCACTGCCCGTAAGCATCGCTTTTATATCCAAATTGATCAAGTATTTCCCTTGCACTTTCACTTTTGAGGTCTTTTTCTAATTTTGACGGGCGATATACATATAACAGGGTTCGATTATTTGTTTGTTTCAATGGTATCACCCTAAGACCTTTTTTGCCGAGAGATTGGTTCAGTCTTCTGACAGTTTCTTTTTTGTCGGTATCATTTTTAAAGCAGTAAGAGAACATACTGCCTGTTTTCAGTCCCGCTATGGTGGGAGAACAATATCTTACCAGAATATCATCAGACATCATCGGCTCTTCCTTTCGTGAATAAATTATTTTATATATGTATCAAGAATATTTTTCAGGGCATTTTTAGAACTTGTATGAGATCTTGCAACAGGCACACCCATACTTTTAGCACCGCTCAATGCACATTTGATCATTTTATGTGACACTGTATTAGTAAAAAGAACCATTAAATCAGGACTGCCAAAATTCTGAAGTCCCCTACTCATTTTTGGATATACCTTTGCTTTACAGTTGTACTGACTGCAAAGTTCAATATATTCTCTTACCATACATTCGTTTCCTCCAACAATCACAAGACTCATTCTTTCACCTCCGTATATTTCTATTATTTGAAACATTGTTGTAATTATTATAGTTAAACACTATTAACTTGATTTGAGTTTAACATATCTAACCTTTTGTGTCAAGAGATTTTTTTTAAAAATAATCAACGCAAAACTGATGATAATTGGCTATTTTTTATAAATTTCTCTGTAAGAATTTTAAAAGTATATTTTTCATAGTTAATTTACAAAAATTTATCAAAAACAGGTGCAATTTTTTTCCGATTGTTATATAATTTATTTATATGATATTAATTCTTATGGATTACGAGGTTTGAATATGAAAATTGTTTTTACAGACAGTAAAACAGTCGCATCAAGCGGAGCAGATCTTGATACCTTCAGACAATTCGGCGAATTGGTTCTATATGACCTTACCTCTCCCGAAGAACTTCCCGACAGGATCAAGGACGCAGATATGGTATTATGCAACAAAACCATATTTGACGCAAACGCATTATCACAAGCACCGAAACTGAAATATATCGGTCTTTGTGCGACAGGATACAATAATATAGATATTGCCTATGCCACACAGCACGGAATCACCGTATGCAATGCCGGCAGTTATTCGACCGATGCCGTAGCACAGCACACATTTGCACTAATACTCAGTCTGTTCAATAAAGTCAGAGAGTATGATGATTTTGTACAAAAGGGCGGCTGGATCGAAACCGAAATGTTTTCACCAATGGTCTTCCGCACTCACGAGCTTTCCGGAAAAACAATCGGCATCGTAGGTTACGGAAATATCGGAAAAGCCACTGCTAAAATTGCTCATGCTTTTGGTATGAATGTTGTAGTCTTTACAAGAACCGTATTGGCAGATGAAAATGTAAATTTTGTTGATTTTGACACACTTTTATCGCTTTCTGATATTGTAACTGTTCATTGTCCTCTGAACAGCGAATCGCAAAAAATGTTTTGTTCCGATACTTTCAAAAAATTCAAAAAAGGATCGTATTTTATTAATACCGCAAGAGGCGGTCTGGTTGATGAAAATGCTCTGAAAGAAGCCCTTGAAAACGATCAATTGGCAGGAGCAGCAGTTGATACAATCACCATTGAGCCTATGAGCCATGACTGTGTTCTTTTAGGAGTCAAAAATCTGATTATCACTCCGCATATTGCATGGTCGCCCAAAGAAACAACCGACAGACTTATCAAAATTGTTTCCGATAACATAAAATCTTTTTTAGACGGTAACCCCAAAAATAAAGTGAATTAACGAGGTGCATCATATGAGTTTTGAAATGAAAAAATGGAGTATCAATTATCTGGAAGATTTAAAGAATGCAATGAACGACCCTAAACTGACCGAAAGTCTGAGAGAAGACTATCCATATCCGTTTCTTGAGCAGCACGCAAGACATTTTATTGAACAAAGAATGCTCAACAGCGAAATCAAACAATGTTGCCGTGCGATAGTTTCCGACAGCAAACTGATTGGCAGCATAGAAATCTTGATCGGCAACGGTGTATACTGCGGAAATGCCGAGATTTCCATATGGATTGATAAAGATTACAGAAGAAGGGGAATCGCCACCGACACCGTTAAAAAAATGTGCGGCTTTGTATTTGATGATTATCCCGTCGAAAGAATAGAAGCAAAACCATACATTGATGAAAATATTTTCATTGCCGAAAAACTTTTTCATAATGCCGGTTTCAAATTTGAAGGAAAAATTCGCAATGCCGTATATAAAAACGGAAAATATTACAGCTATAAAGTATTCTCGATGCTGAGAGAAGATTTTAATTCTCTGAAAGATTCTTAAATAACAGGCTATCTGAAAAGTCAAAATGGCAGCAGCTGATTTCCACAGCTGCTGCCATTTAATATTTGTTTGTATTTTATTTGACGGTAACAGTAAAGTCCTTAGTAGAAATCGTTCCACTGCTGTCCTTTACCTTTACACGGATATTATATTTAACAGCCTTTGCGGGCTTGATCGATACAGATGCATTTGTATTGTAGCTCTGCTTAGCAGCCCATTTGGTATCGGTTGCTTTCTTATAATATACTGCATAGGTATAGTCACCCGAACCGCCCGATGCATTGGCAGTAACCTTAACGGTTTTGCCGAGAGCAATCGATGTGGCAGAAATGGAAGTAGTGTTTTTCAGCACTTCATTTACTTTCAATGTAAATGTTTTCTTTACAATAGTTCCGTCACTGTCCTTTACCTTAACAAGTATGTTGTAAGCAACAGCCTTGGCAGGTTTGAAAGTAACAGTTGTGTTAGCTTTGTAGCTCTGTTTAGAAGCCCAACTCTTGTCGGTTGTCTTCTTGTAGAATACAGCATAAGTGTAGTCACCCGAGCCGCCGATAGCACCTGCATTGACGGTAACAGATTTGCCGATTGTAACAGATGAAGCACTGACAGTGGAAAGGTTTGTCAATTCTGCATTCTGTATATCTGCATCTTTATCTGCATCGGCAGAAATTTTGATCATTGTACCGTTTGCATAGGTGTAAGTACCCTTTTCAAATCTGTAATTAGAACCGTTTCTGCTGTCCCAACTGTTGCTGCCGTTATTGAAGCATACATTTACATAGCTTGCTGTACCGAGGTCAATAGTATACTTGTGTGTGTAGCCGCTGATTTCATTGGTTGCTGTCATTGCCTTGCCCGGAACTGCTGTCCATTCACCTGTACCTACCTGATAATGAATGTACGGTGTTGCATAACCTTTGTAGTAGATGGTTGTCTGGTTAGCTGTTACGACCGAACCTTTTTCTACTTTGTAAGAAATGGATTTGGAAGCAATTGAAGAACCGTTATAAAGAATCACCAACGTTACGGTATACGTACCTTCTTTGGTCGGTTTCCAACTTGCTGTATTACCGGAGTTGGTTGTCAGTGTCTGATTTACGCCGTTACCGGATACAGTATATCTGTAAGTAACAGGAACACTGTTAGTAGAAAGTGAAGCAAAGAATGTTACCTGTTCGTTCTCTTTGACAGATGTTTTATTAGCACTCAGGCTCTTGATTGTTACAGAAGATGCTGTCAGACTTGCAGTCTTTGCTGCTGTGTTGCCGGTGGAATCTTTGACTGTTACTTTTACGGTGTATGTGCCTGCTGCCGACGGTCTGAATGTGGCAGATGTGTTGGAAGAATAATTGCTGATGACTGTTTCACTGCCGTCCTTTGTATAAGTATAACGATACTGATACGGAGCAGTGCCGCCTGCTGCGGAAGCATTAATGGTAGTCAATGTGTTGAGCGGCACATTGCTGCCCTCTTTGATGCTGACAGTTGCCGAAAGACCCTGCGGAGTTACTGTGTAAGCTGTGATCTTACCGTTAGAATAGGTATAAGTACCTTTTTCAAATCTGTAATTGGAACCGTTATTGCTGTCCCAGCTGTTGTTGCCGTCATTGAAGCATACGTTTGCATAGCTTGCTGTTCCGAGGTCGATGGTATACTTGTGTGTATAACCGCTTACTTCGTTGGTAGCAGTCATTGCCTTACCGGGAGCTGCTGTCCACGCACCTGTACCTGTCTGATAGTGAATGTACGGTGCTGCATAACCTTTATAATAAATGGTTGTTTCATTGCCTGTTACAACGTCACCCTTTTCTACTGTATAAGACATCGACTTGGTTGCAACAGTTGAGCTGTTGTAACGTATATCTGCATTAACAGTATAAGTACCTTCTTTAGTGGGTTTCCAGCTTGCTGTGTTATCAGAATTGGTGGTCAGTGTCTGATTCACACCATTGCCTGATACGGTATATTGATAAGTTAAAGGAATCACGCTGGTATTCACTTTTGCGGAGAATGTTACCTGTTCGCCGGTCTTAATGGTGTCCGCACTTGATGTGAAAGAATAAACCGTTATTTTTGTCACTGTCAGATTGCCGCTCTTGCTGAAAGTTCTGCCCTTTGCATCTGTTACCTTCACCGTTACGGTATAGTAACCGTCAAGTGTGGGGGTAAAACTTACGGAATTGCTTGATGATTGGAGCTGTGTGGTAGCACCGTATCTGAAATGTGAGAATTCATACTGATACGGAGCAGTACCGCCTGTTGCTGATGCTGTGATCGTAACAGGATGGTTCACAGGAACATTGCCGTTGTTAGTCATCGTGAGAGATGCCGAAAGTTCTTGTTCTGCAACAGAAATCGCATTGATAGAACCATTAGAGAAAGTATAAGTACCTTTTTCAAATCTGTAATTGGAACCGTTTCTGCTGTCCCAGTTATTGTTGCCGTCATTGAAGCATACATTTGCGTAGCTTGCTGTACCGAGATCAATGGTATACTTGTGCGTATAGCCGCTTACTTCATTGCTTGCGACCATTGCTTTGCCGGGAGCGGTTGTCCATGTACCCGAGCCTGTCTGATAATGAATGTACGGTGTGGAGTAACCTTTATAGTAAATAGTTACAACATTTGCCTCAGCTACGGTATAAGAAATAGATTTGGTAGCAATTGTTTTGCCGCCGCTGACAGCATCAACTTTAATGGTATAAGTACCTGCTTTTGACGGTGTCCAGCTCATTGTTTTATTATTCACTGAAAGTTTTTCCGATGAACCGTTGAGTGTTGCTGTACCCTGATAGCTTACATTGGAATCGGTGATATTGCTGGTGAAAGAAAACTTAACGGTGTCACCCAGTTTTGCAGAAGTTTTATCAGGAGTAATGCTTTTGATTCTCGAAATAACATTGCCAACAGCAGCTTCATATTCTTTAGACTGACCGTTCAGAACAACCGTTTCTCCCTTAAGCAAATCATAGGTGCTGTTGGTATTTTCATCGATGATCTTCAGTTCTTTTACTGTCAGATCGCTGCTGTCTTTCGTATAATCATTTACCTTAATTTTCCAAGTATAGTTTCCAAGATTATCAGAATTAAGATTTGGCACGCAGTTATTCAGGTCATAATACATGGTACCATCACCCTTCGCAGCTTTACCGTTGTAGGAGCACGCCCCTCCTGCTGTACCAATTGCATACGGCATTACCTGGCTGTTATTCTTGATGATATTATCATTTTCATCTGTTACAGTAAAGCTGATAACATTTTGAGAGCGATTATCTGTATTCAATGTATATTTCAGATAAATACCTGATTTCTGGGATTTTTGAGCATTGACCTGCATTCTTCCGACAGACTCCAGTATACAAGCTTTTTGTCTAACAGTTGGTGCGTTGCTGACAGAAGACACTTTGTTCAGTGCATCGTATGCCACCCATATCCAGCCACCATTATTATTTACCACAGTGGATTCGTCAAATGTATTGGTACCATACCATGCAGTTTTTGTACCCCATGAGTTATAGACCTTAAAAGCACCGAGTTCCCCCTGATCCTTTTTGCCGTTGCCGTTAATATCGACCCATATGCTGTCATTATAACCAACAATGGACATACGGTGACTTGTTACGCTAGTTTCTTTTGCATAAACAATTTTATCGCCTACGGCAGATTTGCCTCCCGATGTTCCTCCGGCAACATCTTTTACAAGCCAGTCAGCAACACGTGAAGAAAATGAAAGAATTTCTCCCTTATTCAAAGCATCTTTGATAAGATTCAGCTTCGGGGATTTTTCATTATCAATTCCTTCTTCATCTACATCAATAAATGAATATCCTTCAATTCGGTTATCCTGAGATTTTTTCCAGTTGTCATTCTCTGTAAACCAATTCAGATATGTTGAACCATCGGCAGTATTAGAGGTAATCAGCGGTACATCAGATATCGTAACAGCCCCCTGATTCTGAAGTATTTTATAACATCTAGCCGCATTTGATCCATCATCTTTACCATAGTTGATGAGATTATATTCAAAATTAGGAGAATACGTATTAGCAGGAGTTGTTGTGATGCCTCTTGCTTTGTTGATCATATAAGTATACTGATAATACACCTCTGCCCACGCTACACATGAACCTATACCGCCCTGACTTTTGATCGCAGGCAGATATTTGGCATTTTCGTTGACACTGTTATCATACTCACCGTAAAGTCTTTGAGCCATTTCATCAGGTGTTTCTGTATCAGCATCTCTGTCCAGACCTGCATATTGATCGTTCTGTTCTTCAAATTCATAATAATCTTGGACATTTCTGATGACCAGGTCCTGATCTATCTCATCAAGATCAATCGGAATATCATCGCCGTCACGGAAATATTCTACCTCTTCCGTTTCAGCTGCGTCACCGGTATTGGCTGCATTTGCCATCACGGGCAATGCGGATGATATTGTCAATGCGGACAATATACATGCAAGCAGTCGTTTTACTTTCTGATTCACTGTAATTCCTCCTATCAGTTCTTTGAATCAATGAACTTTACTGTTAGACCATTTCTTTAACAGTTTTTACCATTGAATAAGTTACCATAATTTTTCCTATTTGTCATTGGATAAAAACGAAAATTATTTGTTTAAAAAAATATTTTTTTAAACAAAACCACAAGAGAAATTTATTTTGAATATATAAACCAATAAAAATTATAAAAATTTATTAATATTTAACAACAACATAAACTCCGCAGAACCGTAACGAGATTCTGCGGAGTTTTTCTAATTGATATTATCTAAAAATAAGTACCCAGTTATTTTTATATCTTCCGATTCCTACTTTTGTAAATGACGGATACGTAATCGGTTCTTCTCCCGAACGGGAACTTAACCACGAATTCATTGCTGTGGACGGACTGCTGCAATCTTCAATAATGTTGGTTCCGGCAGTCTGAGCATAGGACACAAGCCCCAGTTCATAAAGAACGGTGTACCATTCTCTGCCGTCCGGACGCTGCACACTGAATAATTGGGTTGTTTCTTTTGCACGGATATTGGCAGCTACTGTCAGTTCATTATCCAATGTGACTGTGCTGACACCGCTGTTGCTTCTTGCACGATTAATCAGTTCCAACATTTCCATTTTATCAGAGCCAATCGACGGTTTGTCACTGACTACGGTGACATTGATATATTTGGATTGATAAGTTCCATTTGCATCTTTTGCTGCGATTCTTACGGCATAAGTCCCGGGCTGTGAAGGAAGTTTAAACGAAGTTTCCGAAACACTGCTGTAATTTTTAACGGTTTTCCAACTGCCGTTGCTTTGTTTATAATCGATCTTATAGGTATAGGGTTTTACACCGCCTGTAAAATCGGCATAAACTGAAACATCACTGTTAACAAAGCGAAGTTTGGAAGAAAGATCACTGCCATTATCCTTAAACGGAAGTTTTGTATCCTGCTTCACTTTGAGATTGATATATTTTGAAAGATATTTTCCTTTTCCGTCAATTGCCGCAATTCTTACAGTGTAATTGCCGGGAGTGGAGGGCATTTTGATTTTCTGTGATTTTGCCGTATAGCTGTAACTACTTGAAACATCTGTCCAGCTGCCGTTTTCAAGACGATAAGAATATTTGTACTTATACGGTTCTGCACCTCCCGTAAATTTTGCATTGGCTGTCACGGTCCAGTTGACCCAAGTGGAGGTGGTGCTGAGATTTGAGCCGTTATCTTTGAAAGTCTTTTTGGTATCTTTGTTAACGGGAATATAGCGGTAAGTTGATTGATAGTTTCCTACGGCATCTTTCGCTGCTATGCGTATGGTGTAATAGCCTGCCGTAGAGGGCATTTTGATTTTCTGACTTGCGTTTTTCACGTAGTTTTTGGTAACGTCTGTCCAACTGCCGTTTCCGAGACGATAGGAATATTTATAGGTATAGGGTTGAGTACCTCCCGAAAAATCAGCATTGGCGGTGATGGTCCAGCCTGCCCACGTTGAGTTGGAACTGAGCGTAGAACGAAATTCGTGGAAACTGATATTCGTATTCTTCTTTACTGTAAGGTCAAGATATTTCGACTGATAATTTCCGTCCGCATCAATCGCTGCAACTCTGACGGTATAAAATCCCGGCTCATCGGGGAGTGTGATTTTTTGATTCTGATTGGTGACATAAGAGGTAACATCTCTCCAGCTGCCTCCATCATTTTTGTAAGAATACTTATATTGATACGGTTCCGTGCCGCCTGTAAAGTTCGCATTAGCAGTAATGGTCCATTTTGCCCAGGTAGAAGAGGAACTGAGTGACGAAGAATTGCCTGAAAAAGCTTTTCCTGTCTTATTTTTCACCGTAACATTCAAATATTTCGATGCATAATGATCTCTGGAATCCCATACAGCAATTCGTATCGTATAGAAACCCGCTCTTCTAGGAAGCGTGATTTTCTGAGATTTTGCCGATGTGGTATCCACTGTCACCTTTACCCAGTCACCGCCATCTTTTTTGTAGGAATAGGCATATCTGTAAATTCCTTCTCCGCCTTTAAACTTTGCATATGCGGTCAGACCGGTGTTCGCTGTGGTCAGCGAAGTGCTGCTGAGGTACGAACCGTTGTCAGTCGGCAGTGTTGCCGCCGAAACAGCAAGAGTACCGGGTGTTTCCAGAGCAATATTGCCGTTCACAGCAAATGCACCTGTACCGGATGCTACCGTCAATGCCAGAGCAGCAGTAAGAACTTTCCTGAATATTTTTTGCTTTGCCATTACTATATTTCCTCCTATAATTAGTTAATTTTTATCAATTATAACATAACCCTAAAAATATGTAAAGCATAAAGCAAATTTTTTGTTATTTTCACCAGTCATTTAATTGATGAATCAACAGATCATTCAATAAATTGTAATCCTGTTTACAGCTGCCACTCATCAGACTGATTTCATTTTTGATAAGTTCTAAATTTTCTTCAATATAGTGGTCGATTTTTTCAACTCGCTGGATCATTATATTTTCAGGATGATTTATTTTAATGTCAAGCAGCCGCTTCACATCGGGTTGCAAACTTTCTTCCAGCTGGCTTTCCATCAATGCTGCAAACAGCATAGGTGCAGGTTTTCCGTACTGCAATATCCACTTGCACGCAAGCAGGGGACGTAATACGTACAAATATTTTTTCACACTGACAAATTCCTTATTTCTCAGAAATTCTTTGTTATTATTCTCAGCCATACCGATATAGTGAAACAACGAATTCTTTGAAACAAAATATCGGCGGCACATTTCTTTGAGTTGATCCGCAAAATCGGTCTTAATGTACACAATCGGCGAAGAAAGCCATTCATAAAGTGTCGGATTGGATCGATACATTAATTTCAGTGTTTTATCCAGATCCCAGCCATTGATGTCGAGCAAAGAAGAATCTGTCAAAAAGTTCAGCACATCTTTTTTTCTGTCAAGCCTCAGATATTCCTGCATCGGACGCATATAGATGAACCTTACATCATAATCACTGTTGTCTGAAGCAAATCCCCACGCACGGCTGCCCGATTCAACAGCAAAAAGAATTCGGATATTTTCATCATTTTCAATCTTTCGCAGCCGTGCAATAATCATTTTCTTCATCATCAGCCGCTCCTTTCGGCTGTTTTCTGCATCATACCGGTCAGCAAAGACAATATATCTCCGCTGCCGTTCAAACTGATGTTTCCAACATTTTCACATATCTTTTCAATATATTCCAGTTCTTTGAGCCTGTACAGCGTTTTGTTTTCGTCCATCAATTTCGCAGTATTTAACAAAGAGCGTGTAGAAGCAACCTCTTCCCGTCTTGTGATGACACTTGCCTGTGCTTTCTTTTCCGCTATCAGTACCGTATTCATAATTTCACGAATTTCTCCGGGAAGAATAATATCCTTCACACCTGCCTCTTTAATTTCGACAAACAATTCCTTTTCTTTTTCCCTGCATCTTTTCAGAACAAATTCCGACATTTCATTTTTACTGGTAAGAATCTCATCCAGTTTATACTTGCCGACAAAATCCCTTAATGCCATCTGTGCGATAATATGCAGCTGTTCTCTGTAATTTTCAACATTGTTGCAGATACTGACGCAATCCGTTATCTGGTAATTCAGCGTCAGATTGACCCGTATCGAAACTTTATCCAGTGTCAGAACATCCTGACCGTTCACCGACATATTGAGCAGACGCATATCCAGTTTATGATAGCCTATCAATGTCCAATGATTGTTCCAGAAATAATAGGTACCGGGTTCGAGCACTTTCTCAAACTTACCGTTATAATACAGCACACACTTTTCGTATTCCTGTACAACGATGGTCTGATAGAGGGCAGGCGGAATTTTACGTAAAATATGCTTGGGAAAATCCTCGGCAATTTCTTTTTTCGTTATATCGGCGATCACAAAGTCATTTTGAATACCGATATTCCAGAATGCATATTTTCCCGGACAATACTCTTTTTGAAACACGCCGTTCGCAAAGCGAAAAACATATTCGCCCTCTTTCACCTCCACGACATCTGTCTGTCCGGCGATCTCTTTATTTTTCAGCAAAACATCAACAGGACATTTTTTAGAAATGAGAGCACTGTCAAGACTGACAATTTCAATTTCCGTATCTTTACGCCATAGGGTATATTTTCCGGGAGAAAGCAGCCTTGTAAACTTACCGTGAACAAACATCAATCCTCTTTCTTTTTCATTAACAATAACTTTCTTCATATCACAAACCTCCTCGGTATTCATTACGATGTCATATACCGATTTACCCTGTATACAGACGGCGGTCAAAAAATTCAGCATCATTTTGATCTACACGGAAGAACCAATTCTCTGGTGTATACAAATTTGATACGGTATCCTTTTCCGAACAAGGCAGTCCCTATACAGCAGTGATGGCAAAAGTGTGCGGCAGATTCGCAGGAAACAGCCGAAAGACTTTCGCAGCAAAACCAACGGGTAAATACGGCATATACAAAAGAGCTGTATCCCAAATACAGTGTAAGATGGACAGTCTTACAAAAAAAAGACAACAGTGTATCGTACTGTTTTCTTGTGATTTTTCATTTAATGCCAGAATCACAAACAGGCGTAATGGTGGCGGATCAAGATTCGGCATACATTACGGAATACCTTATGCACCTCCGTGTTATCAGAAACACGGAACAGAACCTTACCGCACATTTATCATAGCAAATCTATACCAATATAACACGGAAAAAAATCTGCGAATCCTGATATTACAATCTCGGGTCTACCGGTTCGCTTTCAAAAGCCAGCACACCGAATACACATTCGTGTACTTTGTAAAGCGGTTCTTTTTCCACAAAGCGTTTCAAACTTTCCATTCCCAAAGCAAACTCTCTCAGAGCAAGACTTCTCTTTTTTGACAGCGAACGCTTCTTCAAACGCCTGATATGTTCCGGAGATCTGTATTCAGGACCATATATAATCCTGAGATATTCCGCACCTCTGCACTTTACGGCAGGCTGTATGATCCCGGCATTGTGTCTTACAGCGAAATATTCGGGCTTTACCACCATACCTTCTCCGCCGTTTTCTGTCAGGTTCAGCCACCAGTCTGTGGCTTTGCGAATACTTTCTTCATCATATAGATCCACTTCTGTGTAATCCGTTGCTATCCATATATCGTCTGTGCCGGTACAGTATTGTTTGAGTATTTCCATATGCTGCCTGTTGGTTATATCATCAAACACCCTGCCCTCAACGGCAAGAAGATGAAACGGTGCAATACGAAAATCATCGACACTTTCCACCTTGCTGCAATATTCTCTGTAAGCCCTGATGTATGAGTCAATGGCATTCTGTTTTTCTCTGTAACGTTTGAGAAGTACTTCAGGGGAAATATTCTGCCCCGATGTTATATCGGAAACATCAAATGTCCGATTTTCGTGCATACAACATTGTTCCAGCATTTTCACGGCATTACCGAGAGAATTTTTTCCTGCTCTGCCCACAGGAGCATACTGTTTTTTCAACAAATCCTTTGCTTTTTCGGACCACGGCATCAATTCGGTATCGAGGCATACCCAATCCGTCTGAAAATCTTCCCAGAACCCGCTTTCTGTCAGAACAGACTCCAATCTGTCGAGCAGGTCGGTTTCATAGGTACCGTTGCCAAAAAACTGTCTTCCTGTTCTTGTATAGATCATACCTCTGCTGCCGTCAAACACGCCAAAACGTTTTTGAGCAGTTTCTGCGGTTCTGCATAAAATGATGACCGCTCTTGAACCCATATGTTTCTTTTCGCATATGACTTTTCTGACGCCGTTTTTCCGATAATAGTCAAATGCTTCGATAGGATATTCCAGATAATCATCAAGGCTGCTTGTTGCACACGGTGACATTGTGGGCGGAAGATAAATCAGCCAATGCGGATCCGCTGAGAATCTGCTCATCACTTCCAGAGCCGCAGCAGAATGATCTTCACGAACCACCACCGATGGCATCCATTTGGTTTGGAGAAACATTTTTCCCTGCACATCGCTGATTCTCAGCATATCCTTATCATCAGAATCATTCCGACCGAGAGGACGGGGAGCCTCTTCATATTTTTCAAAGGCTTCCACACTGACAAATTCCTTTTCCGGAAAACGCATAGCGGTGAGTTTATTTCCGTAAACACAGCCCGTATCGATACAATAGGTATTGTTCAGCACGGCAACTTCTTTTTGCGGGGTATGACCATAAACAATGGTGCTTTTTCCTCTGTAATCAGCTGCCCAGTTCAGCCTTACCGGCAAATCGTACTCGTCCTTTTCCCCTGTAATATCTCCGTACAGGCAAAATGTCCTGATTCGCCCCGAACCTCTGCCGATATACTCCTCTTTGATGCCGGCGTGAGCAACTACAAGGGAACCGCTGTCAAAAACATAATGACTTACCAGACCATCAATAAAACGGCGGACTTCTTCCCTGAATTTATCACTTTCTTTTTCCAGTTCTGCAATGGTTTTATCCAATCCGTGGGTATGCTGAACATTTTTGCCGTTAAGGTATTTGAGCAGCTTCACATCGTGGTTGCCGGGTACAGCATAGGCATTCCCCGATTTCACCATAGACATCACAATTCGCAGTACCTCGGCATTCTGATTTCCCCGGTCGCACAAATCCCCCAAAAATACAGCCTTCCTTCCGTTAGGGTGCATATAGATGCCGTTGTTTTTGCTGTATCCGAGCTGTTCAAGCAAACATACCAGTTCTCTGCCGCAGCCGTGAATATCACCAATTATATCAAAAGGTCCGTGTTCCTCTTTTTGATTGTTCCAGAGTTTCGTTCTTTCGATGCTGACCGAATTGATCTCATCTTCACTGCTAAGGATATACACAAACCGGAAACCCTCTCTTTTTAATTGTCTGATGCTTCTTTTCAAATCTGCGTGCTGCCTTTTGATCACATTATCAGGACAATGTCTGTCCGTTCTGCCCTCATTGCGTTGTAATGCCGTTTTCAGCGGCAAATCAAGAACAATAGCAGCCGTATGCACATTATGCTTTACAGCTGTTGCAAGGATTCTCTTTCTTGCCTCTTTTTTCAGATTAGTAGCATCTATGACGGTTGTTTTCCTATTTTCCAGACGTTTGTCCGCTGCATCATAGAGCAAATCAAAAGCCTGCTTTGAAACAGTCTGATCTTCTTCATCATCGCAGACCATTCCTCTGAAAAAATCCGAAGACAGTATCTCGGTGCTTAAAAAATGTTTCTGTGCAAAAGCAGATTTCCCGGCGGAACTCACTCCTACCATTGCCACCAGTGCAAACTCGGGTATTTGAATTGTCATATATTTCACTCTCCTTGTTATTCACATTTTGTAAATACAGCCATCTGTGTAGGGGCTCCCAATTCCTTATCCGTATCGCCTATTTCTCGGAAATCCACGGAATAAGAAAATTGTTGGCAAACCCTGCTGCACCAGTTTTGAAACTGTTCCCTATTCCACTCAAACCGATGATCACTGTGTCTGAGATGTTCGGTTTCACCGCTGTCCAGACCATATCTGACATTATATTCTCTGTTCGGAGTGGTAAGTATGACGTTTCGGGGCTTTGCATACTCAAAGATCACTCGCTCAAAAGCCGCTGTTCTGTTGCTGTCGATATGTTCTATTACTTCAATCACACAAATCGCATCGTAATCCGAAAATCTGTCATCACGGTATATGAGGGAACTCTGAAAAAAGGTAATTTTCTGTTTTTGATAATCCGGAAGTTTATCATAGTGTATTCTTTGTTTTGCTCTTTCCAGCATCATCACCGAAACATCCGATGCGGCAATTTTGCTGACAGACGGTTCTTTCATCAAAAGTGCTGTCAGTTTTCCGTCACCGCAGCCCAGGTCGGCAACTCTTTTTGCACCACATTCCAGAACCGCATTTTTAACTGCTTCCAAACGCCGTTTGTTAAGCGGTATTTTGCTTTGGGATTTTTCTTTGCTTACAAACTCATCGGACAAATCATTTTGTTCCGTTTCAGAATCAACGGATATTCTTTTAATAGCTTCGTTGGCGTAACTTTTGCATTGATGAAAATACCGCCTGATAATACGATTTTTTTCAGGGTGATCTTTCAGCCAGAATTCACCGTGCTTTACCAGTTTTTCTATTTCATCTTCTGCCGTATAATAATGTTTCTGCTGGTCAAAAACAGGAAGCAGTACGTACAGATGATTCAGCAGCTCCGATAATCTCACACAGCCTTTTAATGTCAGGTCGATATACGGACTTTCGCCCCATTCAGAAAACTCTTCATCAAGAAGGGTTGTTTGAATTTTTGTTTGATAGCCAAGAGGCTCAAACACATCTCTGACGAATTGTTTTTCTCCGCCGCAGTTGAGCATACTTACAAATACCTCAAGAGGCAGTTTGGTATCGGCAAGCTGCTGATTTTTGGCACATTTTCCGTTCAGAGCCGTCCCAAAGACCTTGGCGATTGCCGTACTCATAAAAGATGAATTCACATAAGGTCGGTCATTCACGTAATCAAACAGTCCTCCGTCGCTGCTGCCCTTTTTGCCTCTTGCCAGATCGATCGGGTTGATGTCCAGCAGCAATGCAGCGGTTGTTGTTTCCCGTTCCACCGTTGGATAAAACACATACGCTTTTCCGAATGTCATTGCAAACTGCTGAGCTCTGTATGGATTTTTATGGAGCAGATAGCCAAGATCTCTTGCATCTTGTTCTGCATTTCCTGTCATAGTGATTGTAATCAGCATAATTGATTCCCCCTTGTATTGTTGGTATTGTGTCTGTACTCATCATATCCGATATGGCAGGAAAAATCTCGGAAAAAAACTTGCGAATCAGCTATGTCTGTATTCTGCTGCCTTTTGTAATCGCATAAATCGGAATAAAAATATTTTTTCGTGACTTAATTTGTCACCTATTGACATATTGCCAAAAACATTGTATGATAGTAGTATAAAATCAAATGCAATGATCGGGAGCAGTAATATTGCCGCCTGCGTTCAGAGAGCTGTTGTTTGGTGCAAAACAGCCGCAGAACAATATGAAGTAGTCCGGGAGCAGTTTTGCCGAACACCTTTGCGTCATTAAGCAAAAACGGTATGCCGACCGTTATATTGGCAGTATTCGATATGTTTTTCATATCCGATATAAGGTATTCCCTACCATGAAAAGAGTGGTACAGCGAGGTCAGGATTCATAATGCTTCGTCTCTTGTGAAAAGAGATGAGGCTTTTTTGTTATCAGAAATCTTTATCTCAAAAAAATTATATTTACGGAGGTTTTATTATGCAGCTTACAGGATCTGAAATCATCGCCGAGTGTCTTTTAGAACAGGGTGTTGACACTGTTTTTGGTTATCCGGGCGGTGCGGTTCTTAATATTTACGACGCACTTTATAAGTACAGCGACAAAATCACACATATTCTTTCCTCTCACGAGCAGGGAGCTTCCCACGCTGCCGACGGTTATGCCAGAACAACAGGAAAATGCGGTGTCGTGATCGCAACATCCGGTCCCGGTGCTACCAACCTTGTGACAGGCATTGCAACGGCGTATATGGATTCCATTCCGATGGTTGCCATTACAGGCAACGTATCGAACGATCTTCTTGCCCGTGACAGTTTTCAGGAAGTAGACATCTGCGGCATCACAATGCCCATCACCAAACATAATTTTATTGTAAAAGATGTCAAAGACCTTGCCAATGTAATCCGAAAAGCATTCCGTATCGCAATGTCCGGACGTAAAGGACCCGTATTGATCGACATACCGAAAGACGTTACGGGAGCAAAGTATGAGTACACCGCTCAGACACCCGAACTTCCCGTTAACGAACTGATTGCGGAAGAGGTGGATTTTGAAGCGGCTGCACAAGCAATCAATCAGGCACAGCGTCCCCTCATCTATATGGGCGGCGGTGTTGTCAGTGCAGATGCGGAACAAGAACTTCTGGCATTTGCAGAAAAAATCGACTGTCCCGTTGCCACTTCCATTATGGGATTGGGCGGATTCCCTTCATCACACAGACTTTTTATCGGTACGATCGGTATGCACGGCGGATACGAAACAGGCAAAGCAACCGACAATGCCGACCTGATTATTACAGTAGGTGCAAGATTTTCCGACAGAGTAGCGGGAGATCGTGAAAAGTTCGGCAAAGATGCTGTCATTATCCAGCTTGATATTGACAAAGCCGAAATCAATAAAAACGTCAAAATCAATTACCCCATGATAGGCGATCTGAAAGACACCCTTTCCAGACTGACACAAAAAACAGAAAAAGCAGCACATACCGAATGGATCGAAACCGTTGCAGAGTGGAGCAAAAATTCTTCCGTTACCGAAACACCCGATTCGGAACAATATGCCCACCCCTACCATATTATAGAGGAAGTAAGAAAGCTGACTTCGGACGATGATATAATCGTAACAGATGTCGGTCAGCATCAGATGTGGGTATCCCAGAAATACAGATTTGAAAAACCTCGTACATGGTGTACCTCAGGCGGTCTCGGCACAATGGGATACGGTCTGGGTGCAGCTATCGGCTCAGCGGTTGCCCACCCTGAAAAAAGAGTCGTTCTTTTCACAGGTGACGGCAGCTTCCATATGAATCTCAACGAACTTGCAACCGTATGTTCCTATCATCTTCCGATTGTGGTAGTTGTTCTGAACAATACCGTACTCGGAATGGTAAGACAATGGCAGAAACTGTTCTACGGCAGACGTTTTTCACAGACAGATCCCCATAGAAAAACCGATTTCTGCGAACTTGCCAAAGCATTCGGTGTCAGAGGCTTAAGAATTCAGAACGATTCACAGGCGGAAAACGTACTGAAAGAAGCATTTGCCTCAAAAGAACCTGTTGTCATCGACTGTATGATTTCTCCGGACGAAAACGTTCTGCCAATGATACCGCCGGGAAAAACCGTTGACGATATGATTACAGAAATGGAGTGATAAAAATGGAACATAAACAAATTATCGGTCTTCTGGTACATAATCATCCGGGAGTCCTCCTCAGAGTGACCAGCCTTTTTACAAGAAGAGGTTTTAATATTGACAGTCTTACCGTCAGCCCTGCCGGAATTGACGGCTACTCAAGAATGACGATCCGAATCAACGGTGATGATGCTCAGGCAGAGCAATTTATCAACCAGATGATGAAAATCATCGATGTCAAAAAAGCAGAAATTCTTCCCGATGACGATTCCGTAGCATCAGAACTGATTCTGATCAAGATCAGCACCCAGAACCGCAGCGAAAACGACATTCTTTCCATCACATCATCGTATCATGCTTCTGTTGTCAATATTGGCGAAAATTCCATTACATTCAGAGCTTCGGGCACTCCGGAAAAAATCGACGAACTGGTAGAGGAAGTTTCACCTTTCGGCATACTCGAAATGGCACGCACCGGTATTGCTTCTCTTGAAAAAGGCGACAAATGCCTGAATTCCTGAATAAGAAAACGATATAATTTTTTCCACAACCCAACGGCTGATTGTTCTTTTTGCTGATTTTGTTTTAAACGGTTGAACACAAGCCCCATAAATGATATAATCAAATCAAATTAAAAATTATATTAAATGGCATAACGACACAAGTAGTACTTCGGTGCGTAAATCTGATCACGGAACAGTGCTTCCCTTCAGATTGCTCCGTTTACTGCTTGTGTTTTTATGTACAAAAAAACAGGAGTGTATTATTTATGCCAAAAAATCAGTTTCAGAGAATGATCTTTGCCTTGATTACAGTAATCATCACTGTCCACGCTTTCGTCCTTTATAACATTTATGTTGTCAACGGTTCGCTGCTGATGTCATCAAACCACACAGATAGTGTTCTTGATGCCGTAAATAAACAGGGCGGCATTTATATGTTTGGTTCATATTTCCCGATATGGCTGGTAGTCATTGTTGAGTTTGTATGTGCCTATACACTGGAAGTTACCGCAGGCAGTCCCCTGTCTTTCAGAATAGCCGCAAAACACTTTGATCCCCGAAAGACAAACCCTTTGATTTTTGAAACGGTCATTATTGCTGCCACAGTTGCCATCATGTGTCCTGCCATGAGTTTGATTGCCTCTGTCATTTATTATCCGTTCTATATGGGATTTGACATTATCAGACTACTCTGTTCCTGGTTCAAACTAGTTTGCTGTAACCTTCCTTTTGCATTTTTTTCGCAGCTTCTTTTTATACAGCCGCTCGTCCGAAAAATTTTCAGACTATTATTCAACAGAAAAAAATCTCAGTCACTCGAAATAAATCCTGCTATACAGACCGCTGAATAAATCTTTCTCATTCAAAACAATCCGCCTTTCAGATGATAGAAAAGGCTTGGCAAAAAACAAATACAAAAGGAGCAAATTCGGACGACGAATTTGCTCCTTTTAATATATTCAATTTTCAATCACAAGTTTCATCCAGCATGGCATATACTGTGACATCTGATATGTAATCTGCTGCTTTTGGGTTTCAGTCAGACCGGTTTCACATACAAGCGTTATCTTTTTTTGGGGAACATTTTCGGTAAATTCACCTTTGATATTGAAGATATTCAGATATTTTTCCAGACTATACATCATTCTGTCCTTACTTGTTACCGACAGTGCATTGATAACAGAACTACGTCTGCTTTGACGGCTCGACATCACATTGACTTTATTCACAATTTTTTCAGGCACAGAGAGCCCGTAATTCTTTGCCGTCATAATAAAACATTCATTTTCCAGTTCATTCAATACCTCATATAAAATATCCAGACCCTCCGCATAGGCACAAAGTTCATAATATATCAAACTTCCCTCTGCGATATGATACAGACCTGTTTGTTTTAATTTTTCGCTCATAGACTCAAAAGAATTCAATTACTCACCTCATACTTTTACAACAGACAAAGTTTTCAAAACAGGCAGACGATCATAATTCATTGTTATATCAACAAAATCCGTCAAAGAATAGTTTTCTACACCTTCTACCGAAAAAATCACATTGCCTATTTTTGCACCAGTGATACTGGTACCCACAGATATATTTTCAAAATACGACTCAATCGCCTCCTGCACATGATTGATCACCTGTTCGGCATCAAATCCGTTTTTAACGGAAATCTTAACATTCAGCGAAACTTCCACCAATTCTGCATGATGGATACTTACAGAAACTCCCAGTGTTTTATTTTCATTAACATATGCTTTTGTCTGAGCCAATACCTCATCGGAAACATTTTTGCCTTTTCCCGCAATATTCATATAGATCATACCAATGTCTGTTGCTGCCAGCGAAGCGGAATGAACACCCTCTACCGACTCTGCCAAAGCGATATAATAGGCTTTATTTACCCCATTGGGCTTATTGCTCATATATTCCATAATCCTTTTTCGCAGCTCTTCATCGCTTTCATCATTGGTTCCGCCCGTAAACTTTACTGAATTGGATATGGCAATTCCCACTGAAAAATAGGTAACAATCGTTTTAACCGATTCTGATGACACATTATATTGTCTTCCGCTGTTTTCTGCTTCACAGGCAACCAACGCATAACTGCTTCCCCGCTCTATTTCCGCACTTTCGGTTGTAATATAATTGAGTGTGCCGTCGGAGGTTGTGCAGAGAATTCCCTTGGGTAAGGTCAAGTCATATTCCAGCGGAACATCCAGCTTAAACATAATCCTGCCCTTTGCCTTATCTCCTTTTTTTCTTGTAATTCCCGTCTGAGCGGCATATTGATCCAGGGCTTCACCGCTTGCGGTAGTGACAAACATTTGTTTTTTAATATATTCCGCCTGGCTGGTCAAAGAAAAAATTTCTCCTGCCAATACTTTCATTCGTATTTCTGCATCGCTGATTTTGCCTGCCGTATATCCCGAAAGTTCATAAAATTTATTTTTCATTCTGTCAAGAATTTCATCATAGCTGTAACTGACATCAGCCATTATTTTCACCCGCCTTTACCACATAAACTTCTCCATTTACCTCAATATATATCCAAAATTCCCCCTGTACTTTTTCAACATCCGTAACTTCCGCATTTTCGATTGCCTTCACTGCTGTTCTTGCTTTGGAAGTAACCTTCTCAATGCTGTCCGCATCGAAAAAATCCACATCACAGATTTCACTTCCCAGATTTCTGTCATAAAGAAATCTGCCCTTTCTGCCGCACAGCATCATATACAGTTTCTGTTTCAGCAATTCCGTATCATCTTCAATGGAGGTATCATGATTGTCAAAATCAGTATATTCACATATTTCCAAATCAATACTCCTCTCCGTTGATCACCAGTTTACCGCTGATGATAACATTTCCGTTGTTTTTTAATGTGATTGACGCTCCCCCTTGAGAATATATCATCAGTTCACCGGCTTCCATCGGAGATAACGACTGTGACATTCTTATTCCCAGACACATTCTTCCCGAGTCAGTCTGTACTACCACCGCATCGCTGTCACTCGGCGGTATATATACCATTCCGGCGGGAGCCACCAATCCGAACTGGCTTCTTCCGTCCAAAGCGGAAACTGCTACTCGCTGCTCTGCACCGTAATGTACCTTTGCAGCAGTCAAAGATGTCCCCGCCCCAAGAGCATTTGCCATATTTTTTGATAATTTCATCAACGTTTCACCTCCGCATATAATTTGGTATGTTCCCCATTCCGATCAAGAGTATAATGCAGTTCATATACTCTGAGATTTTCTTTTTTCCCGTCAATCAGTAATTCCGAACCCATTTCGCATAGAATTCGTGCGGCATAATCAATTTCACAGCGTTGGTATTGGTTCTGAGATTTTGCAATAATATTTTTCGCAGTCAGAACCGTTCCGCTTTTGCTGTCCACAGAATTAACATATCTGATTCTGGTGACACCGAGACGTTTTGCCAATGGGTTTTCAAGCGGCATTTCATACGTGCCACCCGTATAAGTTCGGGCATAAATATTAGAAATCAAGCTGCTTCTGTCAAATATTTTTTTCAGGGACAGACACTTATCGGACGAAATATATATTTTTTCACTGCATTCTTCCCCGGTAACATCAATGATACCGTTCTTATCGATTTTAGGTTTGCAGCCGAGAAACTGTTCACAGAACGTACTTAGTACCGCCCATTCGCTCATTCCTTTTGCAATATCGATCTGCCCGCTAAAAGCCTCCCTGCTGCCCCGATACTCCTTAAAACCCAAAGCATTAAAATGATGTTTCATCAGCAAAGGCATCGACGGCATACAATACGTCTGAGGCAAAGCCTCATTATCCAGCAGAACACATTCCATACTTCTTCCCCTGACGGTAAGCAAAGTTCCTGATTCCGTCACTTCCTGTGTTTGTCTGTCAACAAGTCCGTTAAAAACCGTTCGGATTCCATCTTTAACGTTGATAGATTGAATCAGCGGTATTTCTCCCGTCACAGCAAACACGGCATCAATACTATCTGCTACTGCATCTTCGGAAGAAACGATATTCACTTTTACCGGATTTTGTAATTCGCTTATGTTTCCTTCAATATCTTTTAAAATAAATTTCAGCATAAATAAACTCTCTTTCCGCTTTTGATACTTTCATCCGGTCTGTGAATATCCGGATTCAGCGAAAGTATTTCTTCCACCGGAACCGAATATTCATAAGAAAAATCCCAAAGACATTTTTTACCGTTTCCGACAGCATAGGCGGGGCAGGCTTGATACATTTTTTCAAAATTTTCCACAAAGCAAAACCGGTATTGAATCACACCTTCTATATCGCTGCCCTTCCATTCCAGCTGTTTCAGATAAGCACATAAAGGTTTCTGCGATGGAATATATAATATTCCGCTGTACCCGTCCCGATAAAGCTGCAATAATTGAGCAAAATCCTTTTCGCAATTTTCGCCGAAAAATTCCCCTTCGCCGTATATGGTTCTGCCGACCGTTCCCATATCGCTGACCATACTGCTGCCGAAAGGCACTTGATGGCGTGAAATATTCCTGTCGTGAACAATCCGTATTAACGAGGGATTCACAGGAAAAACAAAATCCCTGAAACTCATTTTCCCTTCAGCTTTCATCAAATTCCTCCTCTGCATTCAATGTTCTGTTGTACCTAAGAATATCGGATACAACCAACTCCGATATTCTGTGCAGTTCGCTTGTTTCGTCCGTCATTTCACCGTAGAACTGATCTGGTATTGTTTCAAGTTCCCTCATCACTTTTGATCTCCTTTTCCATACGCAATGCTATGATACTGATATGTTCTTTCATTGCCTGTTGATGCACCGTAAACTGATAATCGTCCCACATACAATGCAGTAAATGATAAAGCACTCCATCTATTTCGACAGTTACCGAAAAATCGTCCAGATCACTATAATTACAGTTTTCAAAAGGTCTGAGAAAGGTAAGCCCCGTCAGATTGAGTTTATATTGGGGACGATATTTGATATGTGCCTTGTCATCGCTGCAAAAGCAAGATCTGATCGAATGAATTCCGACCGTTTGTTTCAGCTGCACACTTTCAGCCTGAAGCAGTTTTTTACCATTAATGGACACGCACACATCTCTTGCGGAAACCGCTCTTATTTCATTCACTCAATCCCTCCTTAAAAAAGCCGTCAAACCGAATTTCATTGTTATTTTATAGGCAAAGGCATTTTTATCATACATACATTTTTCTGTCGAAAAAGAAATGATCATTTTTTCGGTATCAGCTGCGAAAATTTTTCTGCATACTTTTTCGGCAAATTGTTCACAAAAAATACCGCCTTTTTTTTCATCCGACATTACTGTAACGACTGTTTTTTCTCCGGTAACACGAACATCGTCATATCCCAGAAGAAACGACATTTCATCAGCTGTTTCATTTCCGATAATAATCATATTGTTTTTAAGAGGAAAAGGAATTTTTTGATGATCATATTCCCGTTTTATGATGCAATCCGAAAATTCTTCATCACATTTCAGTTTTTCAAACAATTTCTCTGCAAATACTCCCACACAATCAATCCTTTCTCCGCAAATAGGCTTTTATATAATTGCCTGCCCTGCTCTCATACTCATCGACCCAGAGTATCATATAATTTTTGCTGCCCTGCACAACAGAATCACCGTACTTGGCATCTTTGAGCAAATCCGTACAGGCAAACATCATATATCTGTCAGGATTGCTTCTGCCCCCGGCAGAAACGTCAATGCAGCCGTTTTTATTTTTTTCATATCTCACAGGAGAAATCACAGCGATTCCCTTTTTGTATCCGTCCTCAGTCACGACAGAAACGTCCAGTCCTATTTTTTCAATTGCATTTTTGATATTATGTTCCGTCCTTTCTTTATCGGATATTTTCAAAGAAAAAGCCATCTCCCTTATAAATATCGGATATATTCTGAACAGCCTCGTCAAACAGTTTTTTAGCGGCATCAAGCCGGCTGGCTGTTGATTTTTTCACAGATATTTCGCCTACACTCACATCATCACAGCTGCTCATCAGCCACAAAACATATCTGTAATATGCCAATGCTGCGGCTGCAAATTCTATTTTTCCTTGATAGTGATCATCAATCCCATCAGATACAATGTTTTGCACCAAAGTATCGGCTGCCGAAATGCACAGAAATTGAAACCCGGCAAGTTCCCTAGGATCTAGTCCCGAAAGTTTTCCGAATATTTCTGTTACGGTATCAATATTCAATCCGATTTCCTCCTTATCGCCATTTATTCGGACAAGGAACGGAAAGTCCCTGCTGAAACTTTCCGCCCATCTCCTCAAAATTCAAATGATCATCAATACTGTAAAATCTTAGCACTGTCTGCAAAAATCTTTGCAAATCCTGCCGTACAGCTGATAGACGCTCTTTCAAGCTGTCGGTCGATCAATTTATCGGTATCCATACAGATATTGCCTGACTGGACCATTTCCAGAGCACAGTTTTTATCCAAACCGATAATTTGAGTACCGCTCATTGACGGAATATGCAGAAGCGATGCCCCCATCGGCGTAATCATTTTGCCTGTTCCTTGAAAGTTCAGCCCTGCCTGAGAATCCTTCATCTCACTCATACCAAGCAAATCTTTCATTACACTTGTCGGTGCAAGAAGGGTGTTGAGTTCATACGGACTCAGTTCGCCCCATAGTTTCAGCAAATCCCCATAAGCAAGCGTACCTGTATCAGCAGCTGATACGATTTCCGCTGCATTGCCGCTGCCGTCACCGCTGATAAGGACATTGACGGCGTCTTTCAGCTGTTCCCTTGCTATATAGGCACCAATCTGACGAAGTGTTACGGTAAATAAATCCAGTCTTTGATACTTTACCGCTTCATAAGATGCCACCAGCATTCTTCCTCTTTTCATCAGTTTCACAAGGTTTTCGCTGGTTCTTACATTGGTCTGAGGAAGATACGCCCCCTCCATTGTCGGTTTCAGACTTTTTTCATCTTCTGTGGGAGATGAAATCACCGAACGATAATCCATACCTTCAATCATCGTTTTAGCGGCAATAATATCATTGAGATAATCCGCCGATTCCATTCCCTGCCGTACAGCTCTTGAAACATATTCCGGAAACAGGGCTGCTGAATCAGAAGTTTCAAAAAATTTCTGTACCTTATCAGAATATGCACCTCCCACTTTAATGTCAAAACGTTTCAGCTGACGCTGATAAGCGTCCAGTCCGTCCAGATCACTTCCCTTATAATTGTCCGACGGATCTATTTCCTCCAGAATATCAGTCAGAGAACGGCCATTACCGTACATTCCTTTTTCAAGTTTAATCGTATTATAAAATGCCATTATCAAAAATTCCTTTCTTTAAAAAATCAAAGTATAATCCCTGCCATCGAGTTAACGGTATCAATATCCACCACCAGAATTTGTCTGCCGTTGGAAGCGTCCACTTTTAATTTGCCGGTGCTGTCCGCCGCCAGAGACTGGTAACCTACCGTTAAAGTACTTGTATACGGCACTTGCACATAACCGTCAAGCTGAACAGCCGCATAACCGTTTCTGACACCCTTGCAGATACCGCAAAAAACATTAGTTGCTTTTTTCACTTTGCCGTTTCCCGACACAGTCACGGGCATACCTGCCGTCACATCACTTTCTGCCTCAAATGTCACGATTCCCTCTTTATAGCCTGTAAATGATACGTTCATCAAAAAACCTCCTCATATGTTTTTGTAGTCAATATTGTTGTTTTTGTCATTTTCACTGTTTCTGAAAAGCTGCGGAACCACAGGAAACGATTTGGCAGCTTTTTTTTCCAGTGACTTTTTAAACTCATCAAGCTGAGTAATATTCATTTTATCGATCACATACTGTAAGATATGTTCCGATAATTCCGGTAAAGCCGACGCCGAAAGAGCCATAATGTCCTCTTTCAGTTTTTTGCAGTAAAATTCACCCTGAGCAGCTTTTTCCTCGAGTACGGCAATTTTATCTGCCAGTAATTTCATTTCGTCTGCCGTAAAATGTTGTTCGGTTTGACTTCTGAGTTTCTTTTCGATATTCATACTTTCCTCCGTTTTCATAGACTGATAACTTTTGATCACGCCCGCCTTACGCTGTGCCGGAACAGCCACAAACGACCATTCGTACACATCGGCAGGATCTCTGAGTTCGGCAAAACAAAGTTGATTGCCATAAGATTTTCCTTTAATATGGCTGCACACAGAAATATCATCGCCGCATATGGAACAGATTCTTTTTCCAACAGCACAGCCTATACTAACTTCTTTTTTGATACCGCTTTCAAGTGACAGTATCAAGTCGCTGTTTTTAGCACTCTTCGGCATATAAGCTCTTGCACAAAGACGTTTATACGGTTTTCCGTCACTACATTTTTGGTGTTCCGGATATTCGGTTCTGCATGAAAAAATTCTTGCACTCTGATTGTCGCTTTTAGGGTTATGATCGGTAATTCCCGTCACACCCACAAACATTTTTTCAAAGGCATCCAATGTATCATCCGAAAACCTCTCAAAATCTCTGTCGATTTCGTTATCACAGAGTACCACCGAAAAAACATACACATCATCTTCACCAAACGGACTTCTTGTGTAGTTGTTAATCAGTTTCAGTTCATCTTGATTGATAAAAATCACCCCTTGTCAATAATCTGATCTGCCTGAGCATTCAGCAGTTTTGCCCTTGCCAGTTCCACTTCGTCCTGTAAATTAACGCTGTCCCATACAATTTCGATTTCTTCCTTGATCCCCCTGCATTTCATATAGACACTGCAAATTTTCAGAATAGCAGTATTCAGCAAACTTCTGTAATAGTCCAGTTCACTTGTAAGAATATCGACCTGCTGCGAAGACATTCTTTCGGTTGTGGACCATGAAAGACCGAGTAAAAACGGAGGAATCGATAATTTGGCAACAATTTGTTCCAAAAGCTGTTTCACCGGAATTTCGCTGTCGGGTATCTGATTATCCGCACCGATCACTTTAATGCTTACATCTCCCACCGTCACGAAATCTTTGGGTTCACGGCTTTTCATTGCCTTGCTCCATTCTCCTGCTATCTGTTTTGCCCTGTCCTTAGAAAAACTTCTTTCATTTTCGGAAGGCTTGTACGAAACCGCAAAACGTACATTTCCCACTCTGTCCCAGTTTGTTCCCACTGCCCTGATAATTTTCATAAAGACCTCGCTCACAGCAGGCAATCCTCTGAGCAAAGAGGTTCCGTATACATTTTCAGGTTCAGGCATCAGAACGCTGCATAATATGAGTTCTGGATAACGAACGGCAATTCTTTCACCGCCTTTTCCGACTGCCATAATTTTCAGATCAAAAGGACTTTTTCCTCTGCATAATTCCACATCATCAAGAGAAGAAACGTATAACCCGGCAATATCCCCTCCGCCGTCCATTACAATTTCTCCCACAGCCGTACCGTATGTCAGCAGCTGATCGGCATATCCCGAAATAAAGCTCGATATTCCCGATTCACAGCTGTTTACCCGTACGTTGTCAAGAAACCGATTGATTTCCTCACTGATTTTTTTGTTCTCACATTGTATTTTAAATCCGCCTATCAACCGTATAATTTTATATACAGCCGCATCGATAATCGGTATATTTTCTCTCAGCGACCGGTACAACTGACGTTCACAGCCGTTATAAGCATTATGAGAACCGAAATACGAAAACAAACTCTCACTATAACCGCTGCTTACCGCAGTCTGCATCACCGCTTGTTCCGTTTTTTTCTTTTTTCTGCCAAAATTAAAATTCAAACTTTCACCACCTCAAACATCATCTTTCCGATGCAAAAGCAAAAATCACGTCATCATCATATGCAGCAACCGTACTGACAAAATACCTGATGTCATCCATTGCGTGATCGTTTTCTTTTATCGGAGCATCTCTGCCGCCGCTTTCCCACCTGTACATACCGAACTCCCTGATACAGTCTTCACAGCTTTTACAAATACGTACACTTCCTTCTTTCAGAGCGGTACTGGTCTGTCTGATACCGTCAAGCACGTTGTTTTTAGCAGGAACCACAGGGTATGTGCCATGCCTTCTTATCACCTCCATAAAGCTTGCAGCCGACGGGTCAACCACTATTTTCCGTATTTTTCTTCCACCGACCAGTTCGCACAAACCACTGTAATGCTCCTCATCGGTTCTTGACATTCCTTCTTTTCTCGAATTGTAGTAATATTCTTTGATTCTGTACCACACACCCTCCTTTAGTCCCCACAAGCCGAACGATGAGGGATTCACCGTACCGTAATCACAAGAAACGGCATATTCGTCAAAATCTTCATCTCCATCACAGTTCAAGGGGACATCATAAAACATTCTGTCGTCCGACATAAACGGATACACCAGTCCCTCGTTGGCAGTCCATTTTCCGAGAACAAATCTTTCATAAAAACTTCCCGAATACAGACTTTTGTATCTGTTTCTGATTTTTTCAGACAATGACGGATTATCGTCCATTGTAAAATGCAGATAATACAAGTTTTTTTCATTAGTTTTTCTGACCCATTCCCTGCAAAACCAATGCTGCGGATATTCGGGATTACAGTTGAACCACAGTTTCGAGTTTTCAACAGAACATCTTGCCACTGCCTGTTCGACAAACGAACGGGGCATCAAAGCGGCTTCATCAAAAAGCACGCCGCATAAAGTCATTCCCTGGATCAGAGAAGCGGAACTTTCATCACGTCCTCCAAAAAGGTAAAATTTATTTTTATGCGTCTCCGACATCACCTCAAAACTGTTTGATGATAATTTTTCATTGACTTCAAAACCAAGACTCCGCAGTATGGGCAAAAGCGGTTCAGCGACATTGCGTTTCACGGATTTGATTGTTTTTCCGCAAATAGCAAAACTTCGGTTCTGAAAACAATACATTGCCCATGAGATAAAGGAAACACTCATACAAAGCGTCTTTCCGCTCCTGACCGCCCCGTCACAGATAATTCCATCACAGCGTGAACTTTCCCGCAGAGGCGACCACCACCCTAATACAGCCAGCTGTTTTTTGGAAAAAGGTTTAAATGTCATCAGCAGCCGTCACTTCCAAAATTTTGATCATTTTGTTCCAATCCTCCTATCACCGCCCTGTAAAAATCAGATTCCTCGGATTTTTTTGCATATCCAATATTCTCCAATTTTTCAATTGCTTTTAATCTGTCAAAAAATTTAATTTCCATCGCTCCTTCTTTAGGACGTTTGATTTCGGCAATATGAAACAGATCCAGTTTTTCAATTTCATCATTTGTCGGATTGTTGAAAAACATCAGTTTGACTGCATCTTCCGTACTGCCGAAAGCCAGTTTTTCATATCCGCATTTCACTTTATTCCAGATATTTTGTTCTCTTTTGGCGAAGATTCTTTTGATTTCATCGCAAACAGACTTTTTAGACAACAAAGCAACCGAAATTTTATCCGGTCTGCTGTAACCCGATTTAGAGGCAGCTTTGACTGCATCACATAATTCGGTATAATAAAAGCAGAACAGTTTTTCTTTCAGGCTCAGCGAATTTCTTTTTTTATTCAAACCATCACCTCTTTTCTCAATTACGGGTGCAGGGGCTCGCAGCTCCTGCCGGGGTCCAGGGCGAGCAGTCCTGGTGGGGTTTGGGGCAAAGCCCCTATACTCAGAATTAGGCATCAATCAATGTTGTTGCCCATGAAACTCCTTTCACTATCCCCTGTAAAAATAAAAAAATTTGACCCCAAAAGGTCAAATTAAAAAAATAATTTTTTTACAGGTGTCATTTTTGGGACTTAACTCAACAGTTCTTTTTATTTTGCAATCAAAACTCACGTAAAATAAGAAAAAAGGGTTCTTTCGCAAAATAGCTGCTTTTGCGAAAGAACCCCAAACAGACCTATCCCCTTCATCATCGTGACGAAAACAGATTTTGAATACTTTCAAAGATTTCCACTATTTTAAATTTCACCTCATACTTACCGCTGTCGGTAAGTATGTCACACTCACCCTGATTCACTGTTGCCTGAAGTTTATCATCATTTTCCTGTGCAGAACCCAGACAAAGAGACGGATAGAGTACACACCACCAGTTATGACCGCTGCCGCTTCCGATAATAATTCTCAGTGCATCATATGTTCCGGCAGGCAAAGTGAAGTTTTCATACACTCTTGTATTAAACGGCATTTTGGTAATATAGGCACTGACATCATAATCATATCCGTACCTGTACACAAGTGACTGGGCATATTGACGGATTTCATTGATATTTTTTTGGGCACACTGCATTGATTCTTCCTTGGTACTGCATTTGTCAAAAAGCTGTTCGGTATATTCCAATATACCGTCACGAACCTTTAATTTCAATTCCTGATCTTCATCACTGTCCGAGTTGGCAAGAATATGAAGTCTGAATACCGAATTTTCTATGTCGTCACACGCACCGTAAAAACCTGTCATTGAAAATATACAGCAGAATACCAATGCACAGCAGAGGGCTTTGAAAAAAAATTTCATAAAATTTTCTCTCCTTAAAACAGCGGAATATAAATCCCGGACAGAATAACCATCTTTCACCAATCGTTTTATCTGAGAAGAATATGGGCTTTATTTTATGAAATTATACAATGAATCGAAAAAATCCTCCGACAGAGAATATCTGCCGAAGGATATAAACTTATACTTTTTAGAGCCTGTTTAATATCTGTGCCGTACGGATTTTTGAAGTGTCATTTTTCGATAACAAGGAAAAAAGACGCAGGCATACTGGCGTATGACAAGTTTTTTGACGCAGTTAGCAGAAACATACGCCAAAAAGACGTACGGTACTAAGATTTTAAACAGGCTCTTATACAGATTCCGCAGCGGAAGCCGCTTTTTCGGCATTGTCGCCGGAAGATGCATTTTCTCTGTCCTGCATACGTCCGCCTCTGCCGCCGGTTCGGTTCTCGGGCATCTGAGGTGTCTGCTGGTCATTGCCATTCTGATTGTCGGGCATCTGAGGTGTCTGTTGGTTATCGCCGTTCTGATTGTCAGGCATCTGAGGTGTCTGCTGATCATCAACATTTTGGCGACCCATACCCATACGGCCTCCCATTCCGCCGCCCATTCCCGAATACGTTGTCACACCGCTTGCGTTGACATAAGTTACCGCATTTTCAGAGAGGGCAAATGAACAATATTCCGTTCCGTCAGATACAACTGCCTGGCTGTAATAACCGTGAACAGAATCGCCTGTTATTTTTCCGCCCGAGTAAACTTTATAAGTTTTCCCGCTTTCAAGAGCCGATGAGCTGAATAGCAAGCAGCTGTAATTCTTTTCGGGGCTCATTGCTGCAATCACTTTTCCGTCACTGTCTGTCAGATAGACAGAAGATCCCGCTGTCTGATTTTGTTCAAATAATACAGCGATTGTTTTTTGCGAAGAAGAATCGGAAGGCATTTCCAACATATCGGACGTACCGGCACCGATCAAAGTACCTCCGGTCAGATTAAATGTGCCGTTATGGTCAAGAATACCATTTCCGCCGCTGGTAGTACCGTTTACAACCACTGTACCGCCGCTCATTTCCACATTTCCGTTGCTGTCAAGACCATCGCCCTGAGCGTTTACATATAACGTACCGCCGCTGATATTGAGTTCAGGTATTTCGGCTGTTTTGCTTTCACTTGCCGAATCCTCGGTGGCAGCCGTTAATGTCACATTTGTAGAATCCGCTGTATTCTGGGACATTCCTCTCATTCCGCCTCTGCCGAACTGCATATTGCCGTCCATACCGCCGAATCCGCTGGCATCATTGCCGCCCGAGCAGTTCACACCGTCATCACTTGCGGTAATATCAGTAGTACCGCCGCTAATGTTGATAATATTGCCCTCAAGACCTTCATAGGACTGTTCAACGGTAATCATTCCGTCTTTTACGGTCAGAGTATTATCGCTGTGTATGCCATCATCGCCCGATTTCAGATTAATAGTTCCTCCGGTGATAGAGGCATCGCCGTTGCTGTGTATGGAATCATCATAGGAATCGACAGATATAGTACCGCCGTTAATCGTCAGATTATCTCCTGCCTTGATTCCTTTCATACTTTCCGTATCGTCCGAAGATGACGAGTTGTTAAAGCCAAAACCTCCGCCGTTATTGCTTGTTTTGTTGGCTGCTGCACCGCCGCCTGTAACAATAGTGATGGTGCCGCTGTTCACGGTAAGGTCATATTCTGCCTGTATACCGTCATTGCCGGCAGTAACATTGATTTCCGTATTTTCAATAAAGACATTGCCTTTATCCTTATCATCTGTTTTGGAATATGTCGAACGCAGACCATCGCCGCTTTCGGCTGTGACGGTAATTTTTCCTCCCTCGATGGCAAGGTTATCTTTTCCTGTTATTCCGTGATGAGAAGCAGTCACGTTAATCGTACCGCTTGAAATACGGAGCGTATCTTTGCTGGTAATACCGTTGTTAGCATTACCGGTTACGTTCAGTGTGCCGTTGCCGAGAATCGTCAGGTCGTCCTGAATAAATATTGCCGCATTGGGTGCATCAGAATCATCAGAAGTATCGGTATCCGAATCGCTTGATTCACTTGACGTATCGGATTTCGTAACATAATCACTGCCGTCCGATATGGTATTTACCGTTCCGTCCTGAAGAAGAATGATGGTTTTATCCGCCTTTGACGAATAAATTGCCGAAGTCGTTTTGCTGTTAATTTCGGCATTGTTCAGAACCAGTTTGACCGTATCGTTTTTATCCGCAGCGATCACAATATTACCGTCATCCAGTTTACCGCTTATCACATAAGTTCCGGCCTTGCTGATAGTAACGGTTGAACCGTCCGCCTTTGCACCGTCACCCGAAACGGAAGCAGAATTTCCGTTGAGCGTAATCGACACAGAGCCGTTTTCATCATAAGAGGTATCGGTATCTTCTTTATCAAAATCAACAGAAGATGCTGTTTTTTCATTTGCCGAAGCCGCCTCACTTTTCGTATCCGAAGACTCCGAAACAGTTGAAACATTTTTCTCCGATGAACTTTCAGCAGATTCAGAAGTGCCGCAGCCCGAAAGAACCATTGAGCCTGCCAGAGCCGCACAAAGCAATGCGATCGAAATATTTCTTCTTATATATTTTTTACTCATAGATAACATCTCCTTTGATATGGCAAGTGGTTGTTTAATTTGATGTTTATATTATAAAAAGAATATACGAATTTAATATGATTTTGCTGTTAAATAAAAGTAAACAAAAACTTAAAAAAATTCCAGTAAACAAAAATATTCCAAGAAATAACAAAAAATGCTGCTGCACTAAATAATGCAGCAGCACCTTTGTTACTGATTAATGTTCCTTTAGGTTGGTTTCAGACCTTTTCAGGCTGCGGATATTCCACACCGAACGTTTCAACGGTAACGCTTTTCATCACCTGCGGGTCGAGCGGCTTGTCCGCAAAATCCGTATCACATTCAGCAATTTTGTTAACAACGTCCATACCCTCGATCACCTTTCCAAAAGCGGCATACTGACCATCAAGATGAGGTGCGGACTTGTGCATAATAAAGAACTGTGATCCTGCCGAATCGGGAATCATTGTACGAGCCATTGAAAGTACGCCTTCTGTATGTTTCAAATCATTCTGAAAACCGTTGCCCGAAAATTCACCTTTAATATGGTATCCCGGTCCGCCTGTACCTGTACCCTCCGGGCAGCCGCCCTGGAGCATAAAGTTATAGATCACCCTGTGAAATGTAATACCGTCATAAAATTTATTTTTAATAAGACTGATAAAGTTATTCACGGTATTCGGTGCAATTTCGGGATAGAGTTCTGCTTTAATGATGTCACCGTTTTCCATTGTGATGGTAACGATCGGATTCTGTGCCATAATAATCGACCTCTCTTGATAAAATAAATCATATTGCCGTTTCATGAATGAATCATCTCATTCATACCCGGGCTGTCCATTGTGATTTGTATCTGCCGGACAAATTTATTTTACATTATCACGATAAAATAATCAAGTACCCAAAATCCCTGAAATCATACCCCATATCAGCAAAAGACGGATTTTTATAAGATTTTGTTATTATTACGGCTGTTTTTTGATAACAGGACAGCATACCTCGGTAATAAACTCCTCAGGATTTTGTGTATCATGGGGACTGACATAATAAATATCCATCATCGGTCCGCAGAATTCATAGCCATTCTGATTCACCCACGCCGCAAGCTGTGCATACACTTCTCCGAACTGTGAATACGCTCCTTTGAATTGAATACTAACAGCCTGCATTTCCGGTTCTGTTTTAAAGCGTACATTTTCGGTATCGCTGTAACTTCCGTCAACTGTAACCTGCACTTCAACATCAACATCGTTTTCTTTATATTCTTGGTCGTGAAGCAATGCACAATGCATCGGCGGTTCAGTAAGTTTCATATCCATACCGCTTGTTTCTCGGAAGAGTATGTGCCAAAGCAATCCCTCCTGATCATAGGCAGGTATGATCTTGCGTACACTGGCAACCTGTCTTTCGGGAATCATTTTTAAAATTACATTGTACTTCATCGTATCGTCCTTTCTCAATTGTTCCATTGCTGTCGTTAGTAAGGAGAGCTTTTCAGCGGTTTCGTAATACTCTGCGGTAAGCTCTGCTTTTCGTTGAAGAAAGAACCGTTTCATTTTTTCCTTGTCGTCATAAACGGGCAGTATTTCTTTGATCATTGAAAGAGAAAAACCCATACTTTTCAAAGTATTGATACGCCCCATTATCACAAGCTGCCGTTCATCATAATAGCGGTATCCTGTAAACGGGTCAATCTTAACCGGTTTCAATAAATTGATTTTATCATAATGCCGCAGCATACGAACACTTACCATTGACAGTTTTGAAAAATCACCTATTTTCAGCATAGCAACCTCCGAAGGATTATTTTTGAGCTCCCTATTATCATACAGTCTGACACAATGGCAGAGTCAATACCCAAACGCAAAAAAATAAATCCGCAAAACATCACTGCTTTGCGGATCATCTGAGCGGAGACGGTGGGATTCGAACCCACGAGCCCGTGAGGGCTACCTGATTTCGAGTCAGGCCCGTTATGACCACTTCGATACATCTCCGAATATCGTCAAAAGAACAATACTATTCTAAACTTTTTTTGAACAAAAGTCAATAGAAAACAGAGATTAGTTTTTATGATATTTTATCACTTTTATAATCAATACCTCCCTTGTTCGACATTATATCACATTGTCTGATTTTTGTGTAATAAAGCGGATAACTCATCAGGACGATGAAGCAGAAAAGCCATCTGCTTCAGATAACAGATATTCTCTTTGTTTTTGCAAGCGATCTTTCAGCAGCCGAATAAACGATTCCGGTTCGATCACTTTGATCTTAGGACCGAATGAGAGCACCCGAATAAGCAGTTCCGTTTCGTCAAATTTATCGTAGTACACGGTCAGCATATAATGTTGGTCATCCATTTTGACGGTTTGTTTTTCAAAATGAGAAAAATGCAGCATTACACGTTCCAGAGCATTTCTTTCATCTGTCAAAATCAGCCTGATCATATCTTTCGGACGCTGAGGACTGAAAACCGATCTTCTTTTCGGAATATTTTGTGTCAGCCGTCCGCAATAAACGATCCTGCCGAGATTGATTACTGTATGATTTCTTGTACCGCTTGTCATCAGCCTGAATTTATCGTCCTTTTCCGAATACTCCAAATATTCGGGTATCACACTGGTTTCCGTCAGCAAACCTTTTCTGTTTTTCACTGCGATTCTCATCGGACATTTTGTTTTGATACAGGACAAAATCAAACGAAAATGATGGATATACTTTTCATCATCAAACGGATCGCCATCGGAATAACTGTCAAATACAATATAATCATCCGGTGTAAACAAAGGCTCAACATTTTCCAATCCGTCAATTTTTATATCAAAAAGTCTGATTCGCTTATCCTGTAATATGGCTTTCAGCCACATTTTTTCCAACAGGCTTATCGGCATATCCGGTGCATTTTTGACAGGCGTTGTTCCGTCCGGTCGAATCAGTGACCATTTTTGATTTTTAAACGATGATTCTATGGTAAGAAAACTCTCCGAAAAACCATATCGACAGGCAATTTCATGTATTTCTTGGTCCGTCACTTTATCCTTAACGGCCTTTTCCAGTATTTTTGTCACACATCTGTAATAGATTCCGTACAATTCACTGAACAGCAATTTCATCACCTCAATTTTTTGGATTCACTATTCCGTACATTTCATACATTTCATTCATATCTTGGATAAACTGCCTTTGCAGCATTTTGTTGGAAAATCGAATATCAACGATTCTGCATATGAAAGTACGGATCCAAGGAACCAGTTCACTGGAATCAAAAACTTCCGCAAAAAACCTTGCTGTATGTTCATCGATAATTTCGATTCTGCCGCAGCGTTTTTCACGATAAAGTCTTTCCAGAATATGCTGTTCTCCGCTGCCGATATGCAGTGTAAACTCCACTGTTTCTGTTCTGCCGCTTTTTCCGTCAACACTGACTCCCCAGATTTTTTCCCGCACTTTATCTAAAACGGTTCTCAATTCATCAAACCGATAAGCTCTTTCCTTTTCGGTAATATCAAGTATGTAATCCAGCCGGAACGCTCTCATACGCCGTTGTTTTTCCGTATAGGTCATCAGATACTGTCTGCCGCTCTGAACGCTGATAAAGACTTTGAGCGGAACTAATCCGCTGTAAACCTGCCGGTTACCCTTTTTGCTGACACTGACAATATTGACCGTACTTTTATGTTTCATTGCCAAAAAGGATTTTGCCAATATTTCACTGTCCACTGCACTGTTGATATAATGATGTTTGAATCGGAAAAAACTGTTCGGATTATTTTCTCTGTCAAGTAAAAAAGACCCCACCACACCGCAGGGGGCAATTTCGGAATAGAAGTTCAATGCATCGCTGCCATTCAGAGAACACTTTTTACTTCTTCGATAATATACATTTCTGCCCTCTTTTTGCATTTCAATCAAACCAAGTGAAACATATTCCTTTAATTTTTTTCTGATGGTTGATTCATCAAAAAATCTGGCATTTTCAAATTCCGATAAATACTCATTATCAATTTTATCTGCAATTTCTCCAAGTGTCAACGCTGTCTTTTCGGAATATAAAATATCAAAGATAATAAAATGCAAACTAATATCACCATCTGTAAAACTTTTTGCCTTCCAGGCTTTATAAAGCGGATTATGCTGCGAACTTCTGCTGTCGATGGCGATATAAAAATTCTTTTTTTCTTCCTTTTTACTGAATCCTATATAATCTTCAAACCAGCTTTCCAACCGTCGTCTTTCGTCATCATAGGATCGCCCGCTTTTTTTATCGTACCCATCACGGCTCTTAAATCCGTAGATATAAAATTCCCGTACATAACTTCGTATCTTGTCAAAATTTTTGATCAGTTCACTGTAAGCCATTACAACCACTTTCTTTATGTTAACAATCAATTTATCATCAGCGGCATTGACATATGCAAGCTGCCTGACAGGCATTTTGTTTTACGATATGTCAATGTCAGCCATCGGTACTGTTTTCATTGGAAATTCCCAATAAAAACGCCTCTATTTTGTTGCGAACAGATTCTGTATTTTCGTTTATATCAAAATGAATATCTTTAGAAATGTTTCCATCAGAAACATTGATACAAAACCGATCATCAACATATACATAAGTATTATTATTAATGTATTTCTTAATATATTGTGTTTTACTTTGCTGTATTTCTGCCTGAATCATTTGTACTGTCTGCACGGCATCTTCAAGCGATACAGATGACAAATCCCATATTTCCCCTATATGAGCACAAACAATTTCGTCCACAATTTGCTGCCAGAAATCATCCGTAACCACTGTTTGATAAGCAAAAGGCATCACCTGCATTGTTCCTTGATTCGAACTTTCACTGTAATTAACAGTAACTGTCAAATCCGGTCTTGTGGAGGGCTGAAAGTGATAAACTGTTTGCCCCGTTACTTCATTAAAATTCTTCGACAAATATATAAATTCCGAATTATATTTTCTTTCCAGTTCTTTTTGGGGATAGGAGGTTTCAGAATCGGTTCCCTTGAAAAAGCATACGACATTGATCAATGCTATAAGACCGAATAACACCGCCAGCAATAAAAATAATCTTTTATGTTTGCCTGTTATTCTTGGCTTAATGATCATTCAGAACACCTCTTCTTTCTCTGTCTGCGAATGCCTTTACTTTTATATAACATAAATACCATATCATTGTCAAATATTGATTCATACAAAAATACATAAAAATTTCTTTTCATATATAAATGCTATAAAACGGACGAAAAAAATCCGAACAAGACAAACCATTTACCATTCAGCAAGAAGAAAAATTCTTCTCTGTGGGTACAGAAAAGCAACCGCTATGTGCAAGTCGTTCTGATGTTGATATACAGTAGAGTGAGAATATCCGAATTGCTTGATTTGAAATGTGAAAATGTCAATTTAGCGGAACATTGTTTTAATGTCATCAAGAGCAAGACCGAAAACGGCATACGCAAAGTACCGATTGCCGATAAGGTTTATGATTTCTGGGTAAAATGGTATAACGAAAAAAGTGAATTTCTTGTCCATGCTGATGACGGAAAGAAATTCACTTATACAAACTATTGCGATTCCTATTGGGAGCTGGTGATGGAACTAATAGATGCGACACACAAACCGCATGATACCCGACACACCTATATTTCATTACTGTCAGAGAAAGGAGTATCACCGACCATTATCAAGAAGATTGTCGATCATTCTGGTGCTATGTCACTGACGGAGAGGGTTTATACTCATGTGAATGTGCAGAAGTTACTGGATGCGATAAATAAAATATAAAAGGCAAAATAGATGTAAACCATATTTTTTTGGATTGTAAATTGTAAATATTATTGATACCACATTTAAAATATGGTAAAGTAATAATCAGAATATTTTAAAGGAAGACAATGCAATGAATAACACTATAAATGCAGATAGTATTAGTTTTATTTCAGATATTATTTGTAAAAATGATATTAAATCTAAGGAGTTCCGCTGTATCCAAAAAGTATATCCATATATTTTTGAGAATAGCTATTTTTCAACTAATAAAGATATGATATACAATTATCTTTGTGGCGATTTCTTTTCTGCAGACATAAAAAAAGATTATGGAAAATTTTACACTAAAGATACAAAAATAATTGATTCTATGATTAATTCAATTAACATTTTATCAGGTAAAATACTTGAGCCCTCGTGTGGAACAGGAGATTTTTGTATAAGAATAATTGACAAAATAGTTCGTATGCAAAGTAATAAGGGATTATCATCTAAACAAATTCTTACGTATATATCAGAAAATTTTTATGCAAACGACATTGATATGAATGCCACATGTATAACTGAACTTAGAATTATATCACTACTTTTTCCTATTATAAAAGATGTATATAAAAAAAATCCTTCTTTTGTAATGTCCAGATTACATATATCCAATATTGACTTTGTTCAAAAAAATGCTTTTAATACATTATTTTCAGTAGTAATAGGTAACCCACCATTTGTAACAATGTATGGTAAACGCAGCAGAAATATGACTGAAGAAAAACGTAGTTATTTCAACACATTTGATTTTGTTTGTAATAAAACTGGAAATAATAAATTTAATATTTCTATGTTTTTCATTGAAAATGGACTAAAATATCTTACTGAAAACGGTCAGCTTTCATTTGTATTAGATATTTCATTTTTAGAAACTGCTTATAAAGATATTAGAAAGTATTTATTAGAAAACTATTATATTGAATCATTGACAATGGGACTGAAAACATTTAAGAATGTAGCAAGTGGACAAATAATACTTAATGTTAGAAATATAAGGAAAAAGAATCCAAATATTATAGTCAATGATGACTTTAAAGAAATCGTATCGTATATTGATCAGAACAAATGGATTAATAATAAAAATGAATATAAGTTTACTATGCCTTTTAATGATATAGAAAAGAGTATTGTTGATAAAGTTAACAATTTTCAGTCGATTGATGAATTATATCCTGGTAAATCTCTGAGGACATGTTGTGCGTTAACAGGAAAAACAGAAGAGTTCATATTTGACAAAAAAGATATATTTAATGGATTGGTATTACCATATCTTGAAGGATCGAAAGGTATAACAGGAAAATTTCATAATCCTAAACCTTCTTTCAATATTAAAATGGATTATAATCTTCAGATTAAACTTTCGAATGATTTCAAAAAAGAATTAGCTGCAGTGGGAGTCAAAAACAAAAAAAGAGTAACATTAGGTGATATTGAAGCATATACACATCCTAAAATTTTTATTCGCCAAAGTGCAAAAGAAATAATTGCTACTTTTACTGATCAACCTTACGCCGCAAATAATAGTATCTATATTTTGACTACCAAGAAAGATGATGAAACATCAGTAAATATGTTAAAATATATATGTGGTATATTAAACAGTAAGTTAATTACTTTTTACTGCCGAATTAATAAAATAATAAGAGCTGAAAACGGTCAAACTCCTCAAATCAAAATATCTGATTTAAAAAAAGTAAGAATCTGTATTGATAAAAATCGATTTATTAACATTATCGATATCGTTAATAATCTTTTAAAAGAACCAATAAACGAACGCTTTTTATCGGAACTGAATAACAATATTTATGAAATATATGGAATATCTGAAATCGAGCGTAAATACATTGAATCTTATATTTCTAATTAATCAAAACCACCCGTTGAACGGGTGGTTTGCTCTACCTCTAGAAGGGGTTAATACAGGCTTAACCCCTCAAGGGGCATTGAAAGTTTGTCACCACATTACTATCACGGGGGCTGTGAAGAAACGATGAAACGATCATCAAATCTTCACAGCCCTTGAAATTTTGTTAAAAACTTTTCCAAAAATCAAAAAAGGG
>CACYDP010000106.1 GCA_902773135.1 uncultured Ruminococcus sp. | reverse complement strand
TATAATCCTGTTCTTGATAAGCTGGAGATACTGAATGCCGAATTAAAGAAACTGGCAGAGAAATACAATGTAGGCACAGCACAGATCCCTGTTGCCTGGGCTATTGCTAAGGGAACTCTGCCGATCATCGGTGTAACAAAGGAAAATCAGGTAGAGGATGCCGTCAAAGCCTGCAATGTAGCTCTGACAGTAGATGAGGTCACAGAGCTTGAAAAGGTTGCCGACAGTCTGGAACTGAATGTTATCCGTATGTGGGAAAAGGAAATGAAATGATATGAAAAAGAATATCGGAGCAAAACTTGCCTTATATCCCTGTCCTGTAATTGTTGTCGGGGCTATGAGTGAGGTGCTTGGAGGCTGATGGTATAAATAATAAAAATTAAAGAAAAAAGGTTAATGTTCAGCCATTACTTTGTTGTAATCGCAGTTAATGTTGTAACCATAGCGTTTAAGTTTCTTGATACCCCTGAAGCAGACAGATTCTTTACGGCAATACTTATGACGGCAGCACTTGTGCTGTTTTTCATATCTATATTTGCTGACAGTATTTATTTTCTTGACCGGAACGCTGACGACAGTATCGGGAAATTTCCTTATGCTGATCCTGAAATATAAGAACGAGGTAAAAAAATCATAAGCATTACAATGAATTGGTATTATACGGGAAAGAATGTGTCATAAAGAGCGTTACTGATAGATTATTTATTGATAATAAAAGTATAAGGCATCAGACTACTGTTCATTCAGTTGCCTGATGCCTTTGTTTTACGCTGCACTTCCCGCAGTCGGAACACTAGTTGCAGATAAGCCGGCTACCGCATTCATTACAATTTCCCCGATAATGTGGAATTTCAAAAATACTCTTTATTACTCTTGCCGGACTGCCGACAGCGATCATATTTTCAGGAATATCCTTTGTGACCACTGAACCTGCACCGATAACAGCATTATCTCCTATTGAAACACCGGGAAGTATTGTGGAGTTTGAGCCTATCCATACATTTTTGCCTATGCGTATGGGCTTTGGTATAAGATCATGGCGTTCTTCGGGAAGGATACCATGATTTAGCGTTGCAAGGACTGTATTATGTCCTATCAGTGCACCGTCGCCGATATAGATACCGCCCTGATCCTGAAATTTGCACCCGGCATTGATAAACACACCCTTGCCGAGATGAATGTTCTTACCGCAGTCTGTATAGAACGGAGGAAACAAACCTACCTCTACCGGCTTGCCGATCAGCTCAGACATCAAAGCGTTTATTTCCTCCGGAGTATGATAACGGCAGTTCAGCTCCATTGTGATTCGTATAGCTTCCTGGCTGAGTCTGTGCATAGTCTGATGAATATCACATTCCGCAGTGACCTGTTTTCCGCTATTCATATAATCAAGAAATTCCTCAGTTATCATTGCACCGACCTCCATTATTCCGTCATAGACAGAGTGATAGTGACATTTCCGTTCCCGAGAAGCTCTGTCATTTCATCTGCGGTCTTGTCCGTGATATGTCCGAGTTTTGTATATGCCCATGAGTTTGAACCGTAAAACACGACCATCTGATCACCGGAATAAAGCACAATATCACCAGCTTCAGTAGTTGTCTGAACATCTTCTCTCGGCAGTGAAGTTCCCATAGAGCCGACTTGCTCAAAGCCGCCGTACATAGACATCTCAATAGTCAGCTTATCACTTGCAGCAAGCTGTTTCAGTGCTTCGACTGAAGCATTGTTTTCCCATTCTACATTAACCGGCTGACCATTGATAAACATTTTCAATTCTTCTGCCGCCTCCGGTTCTGAATTGCCTTCGCTTTCGGTTTTGCCGCTTTTTTCCGTCTTGCTGACAGTTTCAGAAGCCTGAGATACCTGTGAATTTTCCTCTTCGGATACAGTAGTATCAGATGAAATCTGCGATATATTTTCAGCGAAATAATCTTTATCACAGGCACAAAGCAAAACTGTAACAATCACAGCCGCAATACAAACGGCTGCTTTTCTGAATTTATTTAATGCTTTTTCCGAACTCATATGCCTCATTTTGCTCTACATCCTTTTTACCTGCTTCTCCCGGTGCATTTATACCGCCGCAGAAAAGCGAACCTGCAAATTCCGTTTTTTCAAAGCAGTCAATCCAACCCCGCAGACTGCTGACAGGCAAGACAACCGATACAGAATTTTATCTCCTTACCTTTAAGACTGATATATTCCACTTCATGTCCTGCGTCATTTGCTCCTGCAATAAGTCGCTTAGCCGGGATTCGGAATTGCTTTTTGCTCTCAGACTCGTTGAAATAACAAGAACATTACTCATATATTTTTCCTCCTATCAGAGATTGTTTCTGATAAAGCTTTCGATCTTATCAAAGGGAATATAGCCCTTTCCGCCGCCGTCATAAAGATCGGTATGATTTGCACCGGGAACAATATACAATTCTTTGTTATCGCCCTTGAGAAGCTCAAACGCCCCCTCGCTCATATATCTTGAATGTGCATTTTCGCCGTGAACAAGCAAAACCGCACTCCTGATTTCGTGAGCATATGTAAAGAGCCTTGTGTTCAT
>CACYDP010000105.1 GCA_902773135.1 uncultured Ruminococcus sp. | reverse complement strand
CCCTGCACCTGAAAATAGAAAGGAACGGTGTACAATGAAAATTGCTGTATTTGGCGGAAGTTTCAACCCTGTGCATAAGGGGCATACCGGACTGGCAGTGACGGTAAAAGAAAAACTGGAACTGGATCGGCTGATCATTGTTCCGGCATATGTGTCACCGTTCAAGAGCGGTAACGGTGCGGCAGCACCGCAGCAAAGACTGGAAATGTGTCGTCTTGCGTTTGAGAAGATTCCCTGTGCGGAGGTCAGTGATATTGAAATTTGTCGGGGAGGGGCAAGCTATACTTACCTGACGCTCGAAGAATTGTCCGAAACCTATCGGAACGACCAATTGTTTTTTGTGACGGGTGCGGATATGTTTCTGTCAATACACACTTGGAAATATCCCGAGAGAATTTTTAAGCGGGCGGCAATATGCGGAATTCCCAGAAATGATTGTGACAGCAGACAGCTTGAAAAACAGGCAGCTTATCTGCATACGCTTGGTGCGGAAACGGTCATTCTTGATGTCAGCGTGATGACGGTTTCTTCTACGCAGGTCAGGGAGGCTGTCAGAAACGGCGAAGATATTTCGGCATTTGTTGATGATAAGGTAGCAGCCTATATCAGAAACAACGGACTTTACCGTCAGAAACCGACCTGTTAATGATGCAATGCAAAATTTTTGAACAAGGAGCAGTTTTTGCTTGATTGAAAGCGGATATGTTGCTATAATAGATAGTATTGTAATAAGATAACTGCGGAGTGATGGAATGACTGTTAAAGAATATGATAAAATTATCAACGAACGATTGAAATCCGCTCGTTACAAACATTCAAAAAATGTGGCAAAAGAGGCCGTCCGCCTTGCCAAAAAATACGGTGCGGACGTGCATAAAGCCGAGATTGCCGGACTGCTGCACGATATAACGAAAGAGGCTGATACCGAAGAACATATGGACGTGATCAGACGTGCAGGCATAGAGCTGACCGAACTGGAACAGTCTTCGCCAAAATTATGGCACGCTATTTCGGGCAGTGCGTATGTGCAGACGGAACTGGACATCGATGACAAAGAAATTATTGATGCTATCCGTTACCATACCACTGGAAGAGCCGATATGACACTGTTGGATAAAGTGATTTTTGTGGCAGATTTCACTTCGGCAGACCGTGATTATGACGGTGTGGAGAAAATGAGGAAAATTGCCGATAAGGGTCTTGACAATGCGGTTCTGGAGGGAATGGCATTTACCATCGCCGATCTTGCCGAAAGAAAAATTACGATTGCCCCCGATACCTTTGCGGGTTACAATCAGCTTGCCGCACTGAAATCAAAATCAAAAAAATAAAGATATAGCCAACGACATTTTTACCAATTGTGAGTGCAGGGGCGGACGACCTTGCCGGCAGTGATGAAATGTTGTTGACTGCCAATCATCGTGTTAAATATAGGGAGGATTCTGTATGACATCTTTGGAAACGGCAAAACTTGCCGTGAAAGCTATCTGCAACAAAAAAGGACTGAATGTTAAATTGATAGGCATACGTGACATATCGTCCATTGCAGATTATTTTGTGATTGCTGCCGGTACGTCCAATACTCACGTTAAGGCTCTTGCCGATGAGGTGGAATTCCGGCTTGACAACGAGGGAATCGGTGTCAGCCATATAGAAGGTTACCGCTCGGATTCGTGGATATTGATGGACTATATTGACGTTGTGGTACACGTTTTTTCGGACGAGGCGAGAGAATATTATGACCTCGAACGGCTGTGGCAGGACGGCGAAGAAATCGATATTTCTGATATTCAGGAGCTGCCGGCTCAGCTGCTGTTCCCGTCAGCCGAGAAATGATAAAATTGGAAAAGGAGAGAAAAAATTTTGAAGTACGATCATAAAGCCATAGAACCTATATGGCAGAAAAAATGGGAAGAAGCAGGCGTTTTTCACGCAGAAGCAAAATCGTCAAAACCGAAATATTACACACTGATCGAATTTCCGTACCCGTCAGGACAGGGACTTCACGTAGGTCATCCCCGTTCGTATACTGCTCTTGACATCGTGGCAAGAAAACGCAGACTTCAGGGATATAATGTGCTCTATCCGATCGGTTGGGACGCTTTTGGACTGCCTACGGAAAACTATGCTATTAAAAACCACGTTCACCCCAAGGACGTGACCGCTAAAAATATTGCAAGATTCAAAAGTCAGCTTCAGGCACTGGGTATTTCTTTTGACTGGAGTCGTGAGATCAACACGACCGACCCGAAATATTACAAATGGACACAGTGGATATTTTTACAACTGTTCAAGCACGGACTTGCCTATAAAAAAGAGATGGCTGTCAACTGGTGTACCTCGTGCAAATGCGTTCTTGCCAATGAAGAAGTAGTCAACGGTGTATGCGAACGCTGTGAGAGCGAAGTTGTCAGAAAAATCAAGTCACAGTGGATGCTCAAAATCACGGCTTATGCCGACAGACTGCTCAGCGATCTTGATCTGGTCGACTATCCCGACAGAGTAAAGGCTCAGCAAAAGAACTGGATAGGACGTTCAACGGGTGCAGAGGTGGATTTTACCACCACAACAGGCGATACGCTGACTGTTTACACCACAAGACCTGATACGCTGTTTGGTGCGACTTATATGGTTATATCACCCGAACACAGCATTATCGACAAATTGTCGTCCGTCATCAAAAATAAGGACGAAATCGACCGCTACCGTGAAGCAGCTGCCAGAAAATCGGATTTTGAACGCACAGAAGTGGCAAAGGACAAAACAGGTGTACGCATCGACGGCGTAGAAGCGATTAACCCTGTTAACGGCAAGCAAATACCGATCTTTATTTCGGATTACGTACTGGTTTCATACGGTACAGGTGCGATTATGGCTGTTCCGGCTCACGATACACGTGACTGGGATTTTGCAAAGAAATTTGGTCTGCCGATTATCGAAGTGGTAAAGGGCGGCAAAGATGTTCAGGAAGAAGCCTTTACTGACTGTGCAACAGGAATACTAGTGAATTCCGATTATCTTGACGGTCTGTCGGTAGAGGATGCCAAAAAGAAAATTATCGAAAAACTGACCGAAACCGGTAAGGGCAGAGCAAAAGTGAATTTCAAGCTGCGTGACTGGGTATTCTCCCGTCAGCGTTATTGGGGAGAACCGATTCCGATTGTGCACTGTCCGTGCTGCGGAGCTGTACCGGTGCCGGAAAACGAACTTCCGCTTGAACTGCCTGATGTTGAGTCCTACGAGCCGACCGACAACGGCGAATCACCACTGGCAAAAATGACGGACTGGGTGAACACAAAGTGTCCGAAATGCGGCGGCGATGCTAAGCGTGAAACCGACACGATGCCGCAGTGGGCAGGTTCATCGTGGTATTTCCTCAGATATATGGATCCGCACAATGACGAGGCTCTGGCAGGTGACGAAGCACTGAACTACTGGTCGCCTGTTGACTGGTACAACGGTGGTATGGAACATACGACCCTCCATTTGCTGTACAGCCGTTTCTGGCATAAATTCCTGTATGACATCAAGGTAGTTCCCACGCTCGAACCTTATGCGAAACGTACCAGCCACGGTATGATTCTCGGCGAAAACGGCGAAAAAATGAGTAAGTCCAGAGGTAATGTCGTGAACCCTGATGATATTGTCAATGAATACGGTGCGGACACAATGCGTCTGTTTGAAATGTTCATAGGCGACTTTGAAAATGCTGCTCCGTGGAATTCTAGCAGTATCAAGGGCTGCCGCAGATTTGTGGAAAGATTTTTTAACCTCGGTTCGATCATGACCGATGAAGAGGTGATTCGTCCCGCACTGGAAGGTGCTTTCCATAAGACTATCAAAAAAGTGGGAGAGGACATTGAAACACTTAAGTTCAATACAGCCATCGCAGCGTTGATGTCACTGATCAACGAAATCTATAACACAGGTTCGGTGACAAAGACAGAACTGAAAATCTTTACCGTACTGCTCAGCCCCTTTGCACCTCATACAGCAGAACAGGTATGGAGCGACAAGCAGCTTGGAACAGGCTTTGTTTCGGCAGCACAGTGGCCTGAATACGATGAGAGCAAATGCGTTGACGAAGAAGTACAAATCGTGGTACAGGTTAACGGCAAGGTAAGGGACAAGATACTGATTCCTACTGATACCGACCGTGACAGTGCAATGGCTGCTGCAAAATCCAGTGAAAAAATTCAATCATTGATCGACGGCAAAAATATTGTCAAGGAAATCTATGTTCCGAATAAACTGATCAATATCGTTGCGAAATAATATCATCAGTAAAAAACACAGGAATACATCAGGTGTTTCTGTGTTTTTTGCAGTGTGAATAAGGGGAAATAATGATGAGCAAACAGCCTCCTTTTTCAATTACCAACAAAATCGTCGGGCAAGTAGCCGAAATTGCGGAACTGACGGGAAAGGTGTCTGTTGTTTCGGGTTTCAGCAAAAATCCTACTCTGCGAAGAAAAAATCGAATTCGTACCATTTACGGTTCTCTCAGCATTGAGAATAACACATTGACAGCGGAACAAGTGACTGCTGTAATCAATGGCAAAACGGTTCTTGCTCCTCCGAAAGACATAGAAGAAGTGAAGAATGCCTATGAGATCTACGAACATCTGGAGCAGCTGGACCCGTTTTCTGTTGACGATCTGCTGAAAGCACATGGAGTGATGATGCGTGGACTGACAGAAAACTGCGGAGAATTTCGGGAACGTCCCGTAGGCGTTGCCAACAGCAGAACAGGGGAAATTATCCATTTCGGCACACTGCCGCAGTATGTGCCGGCACTCACGGAGCAGCTTCTGCAATGGACGTATTGTCAGACTATGGCATACGCTGATGCTTTCAAAATGGAACAGTTTATTTGCCTGGCTGTCTGTCGAATCAATGATTTATCAGAAACAGCAGGAGTATTATCATGCAATTCAGTATTGCAATAATGCCTGTGAATCCACAAGGTTTATTGAATTTATGCTTGACACTATTCGGCAGGCTTTACAGGAAGCTGTGCAGTTATCTTGTCCCGATGGAACAAGTCGGGGACAAGTTGATTTGACAGATTTGGTGGATTTTTGTGCGGTGCCACGTTCAAGAACCGAAATGCAGGCTTTTTGCGGGATTGCCAACAGAAAAAAATTTCTTTCTGATTATCTGCATCCGCTGCTCGATGGCAAGCGTCTGGTGATGACGATTCCGAAGAAACCAACCAGCAAAAATCAAAAATATGTTTGTTCTAAGTCACAATAATGCTGAAAATCTGAAGGTTTATGACATTATGCAATATTCACAGATAAAAATATATAATTTATTGCATTTTATGTGTTGACAAATGAGTGGAATATAATGTATAATACTTAGGTATCGTAATGACACAAACCCCTGCCTTAGGGCGGATGGGAGGGAAGATAAATGGCTGAGATTAGAATTAAAGATAACGAATCTCTTGAAAGTGCACTCAGAAGATTTAAAAAACAATGTGCAAGAGCAGGTGTTATTGCCGAGGTTCGTAAAAGAGAAGCTTATGAAAAGCCTTCTGTTAAGCGTAAAAAGAAGTCTGAAGCTGCTCGTAAGCGTAAGTACAAATAATTTTGTATGTTACACAGAAATTTAAGGATATTTCCGTGGAATACCGGTTGAAATGCTTCGACGGGTATTTCTTGTCGGAAATATCCTTTTGTTATACCAAATACTGATGATGCGGAGGAGATGCAGTGAGTCTGCTGAAACCTACGGTCGCACTGAAATGTGTGACGGATATTACACCGGAATTATTACAACAGCTTGATATTGATGCACTTCTGCTTGATGTGGACAATACGCTGGCACCGCCGACTTCTCATATTCCGTATGACGGCGTACAGGAATGGATTGACACTATCCGGAACAGCGGCGTGAACATCGTCATCTGTTCCAATAACTATCAGAAAAGAGTGAAACCGTTTTCTGATAGTGTGGGACTGGACTGCGTTGCAATGAGTCTCAAACCCTTTCCGTTCGGATTCAATCGTGCCAAGCGAAAACTCAAAGAAAAACCGAAATCCGTTCTTGTGGTGGGAGATCAGATCTATACCGATATTCTTGGGGCAAATCTTGCAGGAATGAAATCTGTTTTGCTCGAACCCCAATCGGAAGAACACGGGTTCAGTATCTTTCTGAGAAGAAAAATGGAAGTCAATATCCGTAAAAAATTGAAGGAGGAGCAATCGTGTCGGTAAAAGAGGCAAATAAAATTGACGGGATAGGGATCGATGAACAAAGCAACACCCTTGTTTTTCTGATTACCGACCCTTTTAACTGGGCAATACAGGAGTCTGAACACCTGAAAGGTCTTCAGACAAAAATCAACAATTATGTCGGCTATATCGAGAGCAAACAGTACAGCGAACTTTACAGCGGCAGGGAATTTGAACAGTTCCGCATTGAGATCGTGTTCCGGTTTCAATATACCGAAAACTGTGAAAAATTCCTGAAAGCAGGCAAAGAGCAGCTGAAACAACATCATATCGATATAACGTACACTGTGACGGAAAGTGAGGAATAAGCCGTGAAAAAAATCCTTTTCATTCTCGGACCGAACCTGAATATGGTGGGTATCCGGGACAAGCATATTTATGGAACGGAAACTGCCGAAAGCATTAATGAAGATGTCAAGAAATGGGCGGAAGAATTCAATATCGAGATCGAGATCTATCAATCAAATCACGAGGGCGATATTGTCGATAAAATACATTCGGCTTACGGCAGCAAAGACGGCATTATCATCAATGCCGGAGCACTCACTCATTACAGCTATGCCCTGAGAGATGCCATCGAAGCGGTTCAGCTGCCTGTGGTGGAAACACATATGTCAAATATTTACGCACGGGAAGAATTCAGACATCATTCGGTTATTTCTGCCGTTTGTGTTGGTACAATCGCCGGATTCGGAAAAAACAGCTACTATCTGGGACTTTTGTCATTGGTTAAAATTTTTGAAGGGAAGTAATCCTATGAATTCGAGAATATCGTTGCTAACTTCTTTTATGCCGGAAGATGCCGATGCCGCATTGATCGTTTCGGCGGAGAATACCCGTTATTTTACGGATTTTCCCTGCAGTGACGGTTATCTGCTGATCACAAGGGAACAGGCGTATTTTCTGGTGGATTCACGCTATGCCGAAGCCGCCGAAAAAGAAGCACACAGCTGTCAGGTGGTCGCTTACCGCAAACTTTCCGACGAACTGAAAAATATTATCCTCAAAAATGATGTCCGAACAATTTTGCTTGAGGGTTCGGCATTCACGCTGAACCGTGCCGAAACCATTGAGGAGATGGTGCGTCCGTTTGGTGCGAGATGCATCAAAGACGCTTCGCTTGACCGGATCATCAGTCGCTTGAGAATTGTCAAGACTGCCGACGAAGTAGGAAAAATCCGCAAGGCACAGCGGATCACGGAAGAATCTCTGAGTGAAACACTGAAACTGATCAAAGAGGGTGTCAGTGAAAGAGATCTTGCTCTGGAACTGGAATATAAAATGAGAAAAAAAGGTGCGGACGGCATATCGTTTGACCTGATCGCCCTCACAGGCAAAAAAACATCAATGCCGCACGGTGTACCGGGATATGAAACAGTCAAAAACGGGGATTTTATTCTTTTCGATATCGGTGCAACGTATGAGGGCTACCACAGTGATATGACGAGAACGTATGTTTTCGGCAAAGCGGACGAACAGCAAAAGCGTGTTTACAATACGGTACTCCAAGCACAGCTGAATGGCATCAGAGCCGTTGCCGATGGGGTTTGCTGCGGTGATGTGGATAAAGCGGCAAGGGATCATATTGATCAGGCAGGGTATGAAGGACTTTTCGGACATTCCACCGGACACGGTGTAGGTCTTGAGATACACGAAGCACCTTCCGTTTCGCCGCACTCAGACTTTATGCTTCGCAGCGGTATGGTCATTACCGTAGAGCCGGGCATTTATATTCCGGACACTTACGGTGTGAGAATTGAAGATATGGTAGTTGTAACAAATGACGGCTGCATTAATCTTGCCACCCTTCCGAAAGAACTGACAGAGCTGTAAACCTGATATTCAGGGAAGAGCGGACAACAATGACGGTTGTTGTTTGTCCTTAGAAAGAGAGTGATTCGGTTGAAAGAACTGAAAGGAAGCAAAAAAAGAATTTTTGATTATCTCAGCAAATGTTCCGACGAGGGCATTATACCGTCGGTAAGAGAAATTTGTGAAGCAACGGGGCTGAGTTCCACCTCAACGGTTCACGTTCATTTAAAAGCACTGGAAGAAGCCGGATATATTATCAGGGAGCACGGGCACCGTTCTATCAGGATTGCCGGCAAAGAGGGGGCAGTATCTGTTCCCGTTATCGGCAGGGTAACGGCAGGGCTGCCGATCTATGCGTATGAATATACGGACGGATATGTACAGATCAGCAGCAAAAAAGCGGCAGGACGGGAATTATTTGCATTGCGAGTCAAAGGAGAAAGTATGCGTGATGCAGGGATTCTCAGCGGTGACGTTGTGATATGCGAAAAAACACAATCTGCCCGAAATGGCGACATTGTAGTTGCTTTGATTGGTGAAGAAGCGACTGTCAAGACTTTTTTTGCCGAAAACGGCAGATACAGGCTTCAGCCGCAGAACCCGGATTTTGAGCCTATCGTGGTCGATGAACTGACTGTATTGGGAAAGGTGATTTCGCTTTACAGAGACTATTGACAATATTAACTCGTTGAAAGCAAAATTAAAAGTTTCGGTCAAGCCTTTTCAAAGGGTTGCGGGGGATTAGGGGGGCAGAGCCGCCCCGGCTGATCGATTTAGAAAAACTCTATGTAAAAAAGATAAATTGTTCCGTTCCCGTAGGGGTTTCTCCATTCCTCCCCTACAAAAACTTATAGCTGATAATAAGATGGTTAAGACAGAAATAAAGTGGTATCGTCTATCCGAAAATGATTTTGGCAACAAGTAAGTAAAGGGTTTTAATAAAAGAGTGAGTTCGTCAGCTATTGCCCAATACTGCTTTAGCATCTACTACTCTTCGAGGGAGAGAACCACAAGAGAGGGTGCGTGACCGCACAGGACAATTTACTCTCATCAAGTCGCCTTAGAATCTATACATT
>CACYDP010000104.1 GCA_902773135.1 uncultured Ruminococcus sp. | reverse complement strand
TACCTATTTCAATCAACTTATCTGTTCGTTTTATTGTACATCACTAATACTCAAAAAATAATTTACACACTTTACTTGACAAACCCACAAACACGGAGCATTTATACTTTTTCTTATCGCATACACCGTACTGTCATTCATTATGACACACCGGAACATAACCGCCCAGCCCTGTTTTGGTGTTGTAATAGCGTTTTGCAAAAACGTCATTTCTGCCGATAAATAAAGATTTGAACAGCTCAATCTTTTCCTTGGGTGTGGCATATTTATTGAATGGCTTCGGTTCGTTACTGCCATCATCCGTTTTTACGGTTTTAGCCTGTGGAGGTGTCTGTTCAGCTTTTTTCTGTGCCTGTGCCTGTTTCTTTACAAGCCTATCCCACTCAGATTTACTGCAAAAGAAGGATTCTCCATTTTCATCTTTACAAAGAACAGACATTTCTCCTGTCACAAAATTTCCTATCTTGCTGATATATTCATACCGGTGAGTATTAAGTGTAACAATTGTTTTGCCTTTATTTTCATTTTCAAAACCTCCGTGGTTTTAATACTCACTGAGAAACAAAAACTTTTTCAAGCGAGTTTTTCTCGATTATAAAACTTTTTCAAGACAATTTTCTTTAATTCTGCAACTTTTTTAAATGAATTTATAATATCATTTATCCATCCTCTTCTCCGACCTGAACTTACCCTCCGTGAGCTGCTCGTCCGATCAGATAGCTAAAGCATTGTTTCGGCCGCAATTATTTCTCCTTGTTTTATTTCCTTCAAACCACAGTCCGGTAAAGGAAGCTCCGTTACTTGCCATTGTCATAAAACCTATGGGAGAATTGTATCTGTATATGTAGTCCATTTCAATCAGCCTTCCGCAAAATATCAAGACTATGATTTGTCGCACCTATCAGATCCTGACGTTCACAGGTAGCAAAATGATAGGACAGCCATTTACTGAATGTTTCCTCGTTCATTTCTTCCAGATAGTCCCTTATGTAGCGGCTTGCTCCGTCTGTTGCGATAAGCTTCACACGCTCGACAGGAACAGCAGCGTTTATCCGCTGAATATCCTCGACACGCACCATTTCAAACAGGTCTTTCGGTTCGCTGATACATTTCCAATCATCGGTTAACATATTCAAACCCATTACCGATCTCAGCTGATTGCACCCAAAAACATACTGTATGACCGTAGCTTCATTCATGCAGTAAGCAACCAGAATATGACCACCCGGTTTTGTTATCCTGATCGCTTCTCTGAGTGCAGTTATTTTTTCCTCGTCCGAATACAAATGATACATCGGTCCGAGGACAAGTGTAATGTCAAATGTATTATCTGTCAGCATATTCAGATCAAGAGCATTACCCTGATAGGTCTTGATACCCTCACTGCCATCAAGCTTGCTCACAAGAATATCAAGATTATGCTGCACCAATTCAACCGCTGTAACATCATAACCCTCTTTGGCAAGCGTGACGCTGTATCGTCCTGTACCGGCTCCGATCTCTGCAATTCTGCTGTCAGGCTTCAGCAATTCGTCTATATATTTTCTTGTCGTAAGATACTCTACTTTGCCAACCCGACTATTTGCAAGCCTTCCTTCCTCGTCATATTCGTTGTAATAGTTAATCAGATAATCATTACTTTGCATCATCATCCACCTTCTTTAATGATCGTACCCTCATTATATTCTGACTCACTAATTTATTCTTCCACAGTTGCAAGTCTGATAAGCTCCCTGATATGAATATCAACACTGTCCATACACGGCAAAACAGAGTTTTCATCACTTAGCAGAAGCGGCAATTCCGTACAGCCAAGAATAACCGCCTCTATACCATGCTCTGTTCGCATCTTTTCAATTATGACATTAAACTCCTGTAATGTCGTATCTTTTACAATGCCCAGCTCCAACTCCTTTAGTATTCTTTTTGCGATAAGCTCCCTGTCCTCTTTGCACGGAACAAACACCTCAATGCCGGCATTTATCAGATCCTTTTTCATATAATCCTTTTCCATTGTAAAGATAGTCCCAAGAAGTCCGACCTTTTTATAATTTCTGTGCAACACTTCACCGCACACTGCCTTCGGAATACTGATAAGTGACACATTGGTTTTCTTCTCTATCTCGTCAAACACTATGTGCATAGTTCCGGCTGTGAGTGCTATGATATCACATCCGGATTGTTTCAGTAAACTTACCTTTTCACAAAGATAATCAGTAAGCTCAGCGTAATTTCCGCACGAAACATAGTCCCATGCCCTGCGGAAATTCACGCTTTCAATCGCAATATCCGGCATTTTTTTCCGTCTGTCAGGCTGTCAATCCGTAAGTTCAGCTCTTTATAATACATCAGCGTGGACTCCGGTCCCGTTCCGCCAACTAAGCCTATTTTTTTCATCTCTTTACCTCCGTATTATCGCAATATTTTTACTTTATACAAAATGTCAGGGTTTTTGCAGATTGCCTCAGAACAATGCAAGCTGTTCTGATTTATAAAAGGCAGTATTTATCGTCTCCTGATTTTCTACATATATTAATGACATCGAAGAAAATTTGCTCGATTTAACTGATGCTTTAACAATATTGGAAAAGCAGGATGTAATATCACACT
>CACYDP010000103.1 GCA_902773135.1 uncultured Ruminococcus sp. | reverse complement strand
TACCTATTTCAATCAACTTATCTGTTCGTTTTATTGTACATCACTAATACTCAAAAAATAATTTACACACTTTACTTGACAAACCCCTAAAACATTTAAAACTGTTAATTTAATTTCATTACGCCTTTTATTTCCTAAATCAATCCTCATCTTCGTCACTATAGTCTGTTGTATCAATATATTTATCCGTAAAATATTCTTCAAATGATACTTCTAAAATTTTCATCATTTTGTCTTTTTCTTGTTGTGTCATATTGTTTCGAGCACGTTCTATTCTTCTCATATCTATATCTGTTGGTTGAAGTTCACTATTGGGAGTAATATCATCATCAATTCCCATGATTTCAGCTGATGTCATTTTCAGTATCTTTGACAACGCATATATTTTATCTCTACCCATGTTTGCAATATTACCAGATTCCCACCTTGATACAGTTCCTTCGGAAACACCAACTGCTGCTGCAACTTCTTTCATGGTAAGCCCTAGCTCTTTCCTGCGATTTTTTAGTTTACTGTTAATGTTTGATTCTCCCATTGTGTTCACCCCATTGGTTTCTTTTTTATAATTATAACAAGCAAATTGCATAATTGCAAGATATAGCAGCAATTTTTTTAAGAAAACTTGCGAAAACGTATTGACAATTACAAAATGATGTGTTATCATAAACTTGCGGAAACGCAATAAACAAAATGAAGAGGTGAAAATAAGAATGTTTGACAAAAACAAGCTCAAAGGCAAAATAGTAGAGTGTGGCTATTCTATGGAACAGATAGCACAGATACTTGGGATTAATCCAGCTACGCTTTATCGTAAATTTGCACAGGAAAGCGAATTTACTAGAAACGAAATTGCAGTATTAAAGACCACGCTTAATCTTACGTTGCAGGAGATCGACAATATTTTTTTTGTTTGAAAACTTGCGGATAAGCAAGATAGGAGGCACAATATGAACAAAGAAATGATTAACATCAATTACAGCAGTGAGAAACCCACCGTGCTAGGCAGGGATTTGCATGGGGCTTTGGAAGTAAAATCCAAATATGCGGATTGGTTCAAGAATATGTGTGGATATGGTTTTGAGGAATACACTGATTACACAACGTTTTCTAAAAACTTAGAAAACGGCGGAAGAACCATAGATCATCAGCTAACAATCCCGATGGCAAAAGAAATCTGTATGCTTCAACGCTCAGACAAGGGCAGAGAGTTCAGACAGTACTTTATCAAGATCGAGGAGCAATGGAACACACCCGAAGCGGTTATGTCAAGAGCACTACAATTTGCTAATCAGAAACTTGAAGAAATAAGGAATTGCAATATTAAGCTTACCGAAACGGTAGCGGTACAGGAACAGCAGATAGCAGAGCTGAAGCCAAAGGCGAGTTACTATGATGTGGTGCTGAACTGTAAAGACCTTGTATCGATCACAGAGATTGCCAAAGACTATGGTAAATCAGGTAGATGGCTGAATGAAAAACTGCACGAACTGGGAATACAGTTTAAGCAAGGAAACAAAATATGGCTACTGTATCAAAAGTATGCAAATAAGGGCTACACAAGTACTAAGACCCAGACCTATAACGGCAGTGACGGCAATGTTCACACGAAAGTACATACTTACTGGACACAAAAAGGCAGACTGTTTATCTATGATCTGTTGAAAGCTAAGGGGACACTTCCGCTTATAGAATGTAAAGCGGTGACAGCGTGAAGGGGGTGGTATACAATCCTAAAATACGAAATAAGTACATAGTAATGTAGCAGAAAGGGGCTGTTATTAATGGCAAAAAAGAATCAACCATTATGGTTCAGATGTTTGGCAGAAAGCGATAACGGAGATGTAACGTTGCTCCATTCCTATGATCCCGAAACGGGAGAAACATACCATAATGATGAAGCGTGTGCAACACAAGCACAAAAAAATAGTGAGAGATTAAGTTGCAAAGCGAGTGAGATCGTATCTAATGAGTGGAATTCGCCGCTGCTTTATTTATAATCAATGATGAAATGGATAAAGGAGCGAAGTAATTGACCCAATACAACCGTCGCCGACAAGCGATCAAACTAACGATATGGCTGATCTTATTCAGCAGGCAGGAGGATAAAATATATGCCGGAAGAAAAAGTTATGAAAGGCTATAAAGGCTTTGAAAAAGGTCTTGTTTGTAGAAACAAGCAATACGCAGAAAATACAATTTTTGAAGAAGATAAAGCAGAGATATGTAAAAACGGTATGCATTTTTGTGAAAATCCG
>CACYDP010000102.1 GCA_902773135.1 uncultured Ruminococcus sp. | reverse complement strand
GCGAGTGACGGGACTTGAACCCGTACGTCGTGAAACACACGCCCCTCAAACGTGCCTGTCTGCCAATTCCAGCACACTCGCAAATATGATGATGTAATCAACGATGATTATTATACAATATCATTCATAATTTGTCAAGGCTTTTTGAAATAAAATTTTAGCAAGATTTGTTGCTTAATCCATAAAAAGCGTTGTTTAATTCACAAAAAGCCTATTGACAAGGCATTTTGAGTATGTTATTATAATAGAGCCGCATGCTGCGGGCTTTTTTAAGTGCTGAAAAGCCGCCCGAAATATGACAGCAGCGAGTTTTTAACAGGTAGGTGCCGATATGTACGCAGTAATTGAAACAGGCGGAAAGCAGTACAAGGTTGCTAACGGCGATGTTGTATATGTAGAAAAGCTTGACGCAGAAAATGATTCTACGGTTGACTTTAAGGTTGTTGCCGTAAGCACAGATGCCGGCTTTCAGGCAGGTGCTCCCTATGTTGAGGGTGCTAAGGTAACAGGCAAGGTTATTAAAACCGGCAAGGCTAAGAAAGTAACAGTATTTACTTATAAGCCCAAAAAGAGCAAAAAACGCAAGATAGGACACAGACAGTTCTATACAAAAGTGCAGATCGAGTCGATTGACGCTTAATAATGATCAATGCAGAATTGATGTCTGACCAAAACGGCAGACTTTGCGGATTTCATATAAGCGGTCATGCTATGATGGCGGAATCGGGGAAAGATGTTATTTGTGCATTTGTTTCTTCGGCAGCTTATATGGCAGCAAATACAATCACCGATGTGATAGGTGCCAAGGCGGAAGCCCGTGCCTCTGACGGTGATATGTATGTTATGATTTCACAAAAGGATACGGAAAAATGTGCGGATATACTCGCAGGTTTTAAGCTCCATTTGCTGAACACACAGGAGCAGTATCCGGAATATTTAAAGGTAAATTTTACGGAGGTGCAGAAAAATGCTGAAAATTAATGTTCAGTTGTTTGCTCATAAAAAGGGCGGCGGTTCCACAAAGAACGGTCGTGATTCAGAATCCAAGCGTCTTGGTACAAAACGTGCAGACGGACAGTTTGTTCTCGCAGGCAACGTTCTCGTAAAGCAGAGAGGAACACACATCCACCCCGGCAATAATGTCGGCAGAGGTTCAGACGATACCCTTTTTGCTAAGATTGACGGAAACGTTAAATTTGAACGTGTAGGTCGTGACCGTAAGCAAGTTTCTGTTTACGCAGCTGACTAATGATACTCGTTTTGAAGGAGCTTCGGTTCACACCGAGGCTCTTTTTGGTATCATCAGTTCCATTAAGGTGAATAAAATGAAAGATACGATACAAAAAATATTCAAATCTCGCATAACAGCCTTTGTATTGCTTTCGGTTATGATTTTATTGCAGCTGTTCAACATTACCAATGTCATCGTCAATGAAAAACAAGGCTACCATTCTGATGAAATCTTCAGTTTCGGATTGGCTAACAATTTTTATCAGCCTTTTATTCAAACAGATTACATCTACTCTAAAACCGATGAATTTAAAAATGTCAACGAATGGGTATCGGGAGATGTTCTCCGAAATTATGTAACAGTACAGGAAAACCAGCGGTTTCGATATGATTCGGTATGGTACAATCAGACAAATGACCGCCACCCCCCTTTTTATTATGCGGTAATGCATACCATATGTTCGTTTTTTCCGAATGAATTTAATGTATGGTTCGGATATGCCATCAATTTTATCTGCTTCATCATCACACAAATATTTCTTTACCTGATAGGAGAAAAACTCCTTCAATCACGAGCCGCCTCTCTGATGATGTGTCTTGCTTGGGGATTTTCCACAGCAGCCGTCAATATGACGGTGTTTATCCGTATGTACAGTATGCTGGTAATGTGGACAGTGATATGGATTTATCTCCACAGCAAACTGTCACTCGATGATCATATGCCTTCCAAAAAAATGCTTGCCGCACTGGTATGCATCACCTTTTTAGGTGCGTTGACGCAGCATATGTTCCTTCTGATCGCTTTTATAACAGCCGTTGTGTTCTGCATACGCTATCTTGTCAAAAAGAAATGGAAAATATTCTGGGCTTACGGTTTTTCTGTTCTGGGAGGAACATTGCTTTCAGCGGCGGTTTTTCCGGCAACGATTTCGCATTTCCTGACAGAAGAAAATGAGGGCGGAATGAATTTGTTCTTCAAGCAAATCAATATTACCTTCAACTATTTTACAAAAGAAGTACTCGCTCTCAGCACGAACCGATTCTCGTTATATTTGATTATATTGCTTACAGTACTGATCGCAGCAGTGATATTATCCCTGCCGATTCTGTTCCTGTTCCGAAAGAACGAAAAGTTACAAACTTATCTTTCCGACAAAAAGCAGCGGATCCGGCAAATTCCCGGACAAATAAAATCCTTCAGCATTCAAAAAGTCCTGCATCATATCAGAACTTATCATATTATGCCGCTGATTATGGTACTATGCATACTCACACTGGCGGCTATTGTGTCCTATAAAATGACATTTTTTGATATGGGATATATCGACAGGTATCTGTTTATCGTATTCCCGATGGTAATGATGGTAACGGCAATGCTGATCAAATGGATTTTCTCACGCTTCAAATATCGGAATGCAGCATCTGCGGTAGTACTCGGACTGCTGGCATTGAATATTATCTTACACCCGTGGTGCGATTATACCTTTATCGCCGACGACAGCATCAAAGACTTAAAAAGTCTGACCAAAGACAGCAGCTGCATTGTAGTAGAAGCCAACTTGGGCGAATGCTGGCTGATCAATACACTGGTGATTGATATGTATGATGTTAAGAACCTGTTTGTAACAGATTATGACGATGATAAAAATTTAGAAAAAGAAATTTGCAGTATTGATAACAACGAAAAACTGTATGTGATGATCTCAAAAGATGCTATTATCACTGCCGACAATGATTTTAATAAAGAAATTGATTTTTATCGAAATTTATCTGTCAGCAAAACAATGGAAAAGAAAGGTACTTATACGATTTTTCAGAGAGAATATCACGTATATGAACTCAACCCGGGCGTATCCGAAACCAAAAAATAACTGACTGTATCAGCTTTTTGGCTTTTCAGACAACCCACAGCTTGATAAAAAGGAGGCTTTTTTGAATGTTTGCCGATATAGCGAAAATTTACATCAAAGCAGGCGACGGCGGTGATGGTGCAGTAGCTTTTCACCGTGAAAAATATGTCGCTTCGGGAGGTCCGGACGGCGGTGACGGCGGCAAAGGCGGCGATATTGTCTTTGTTGCCGACAGCAGTCTTTCCACGCTTTCGGATTTCAGATACAAGAAAAAATACCTTGCTCAAAAAGGCGAAAACGGTCGTGGAGGAAGATGCAGCGGCAAAAAAGCTCCTGACCTGATTATCCGTGTCCCCGAAGGCACTGTCATCAAAGATGCCGAAACCGGCAGGATTCTTGCCGACATATCGGACAAAGAACCTGTTGTTGTCGCTAAGGGCGGCAAGGGAGGTTGGGGAAATATCCATTTTGCAACACCTACACGCCAGACTCCCCGCTTTGCAAAGCCCGGTATGCCCGGAGAAGAATTTGAAGTACAATTGGAACTGAAACTTCTTGCCGATGTGGGCATTGTCGGTTTTCCGAATGTAGGTAAATCTACACTAATCTCTGTTGTCAGCGAGGCAAAACCAATTATCGCCGATTATCATTTTACCACCCTGACACCTGTGCTCGGCGTGGTGCGAATGGGTGAAGAATCCTCCTTTGTTATGGCGGATATACCGGGACTGATCGAAGGTGCTCACGACGGACTGGGACTGGGACACCAATTTTTACGTCACGTGGAAAGATGCCGGCTGCTTGTGCATATGGTAGATGTGTCCGGCAGTGAGGGTCGTGACCCGAAAGAAGATTTTGACATCATCAACAATGAACTGCAAAAATTCAACCCCGAACTTGCCAAGCGTCCGATGATCGTAGCCGGCAATAAATGCGATCTGACAGACGATGAAACCGTCGAGGAATTCAAGAATTACATTGAAAGCAAAGGGTATCAGTTCTTTCCCATTATGGCGGCAATCGCATATGACGTAAAACCCCTCCTGAATGAAATCAGAGAACAGCTCTCCAAACTGCCCCCTGTTACCAAATATCAGGCAGAACCCGCTCCTGTTCTGCCCGAAGAAGAGATCGGAAAACAAAAGGTAACGATCACCAAGCGTGACAGTATCTATGCTGTCGAAGGCAAGTGGCTGCTGAGGGTTCTCAGAACGATCAATTTTGACGATTCGGATTCTCTGGCGTATTTCCAGCGAGTACTGATTCGTTCCGGTGTTATTGACGCTCTCAAAGAAGCCGGTATCGGTGAGGGTGATACCGTCAGCATCTATGATATTGAATTTGATTTTGTGGAATAACGGAGGAATATATTTTGGGAGTTTTATCCGTATATGAGTGTGAACCGAAAAACCTCAGTCCCTTAACGCTTGCTTTTGTAGGTGACGGTGTATACGACCTGATTGTCAGAGAAGATGTCGTATGCGATGCCAACCGTCCTGTCAAAGATCTGAACAAACTGAAAGTAGAACGTGTACGATGTCAGGCACAGGCAGCATTGATGCAGAAACTGGAATATCTGCTGACCGAAGAAGAAGCCAACATCTATAAACGAGGCAGAAATGCCCACACCAAACACACCCCCAAAAGTGCCAGTACAGCAGATTATCACACAGCAACAGGTCTGGAGGCATTATTCGGGTATCTTTATCTTTCCGGAAATATAGCGAGAATCAAAGAACTCTGTACCAAGGCCGCTGACATTTCTGACAATTAATACAAGCTCAAGAACCTGTTTAAAATATTCACTTGTTTACAACGCAGATATAAAACAGGCTCTAAAAATTCCGTATGAACCGTGATGATTCATACGGAATTTTTACTTTCAAGCAGAACGTTTGCTGTGAAGACGCATACGGTCAGAAATCATTGCAATGAATTCACTATTAGTGGGCTTTCCCCGACCGTTGTGAATCGTATATCCGAAATAGGAATTCAGTACATCAACATCTCCCCTGTCCCACGCTACCTCTATGGCGTGACGGATGGCTCTTTCTACTCTTGACGGGGTTGTTTCATATTTCTTAGCAACAGACGGATATAATTCTTTGGTCACGGCATTGATGATCTCGGGACGATTGACAGCCATTGTAATGGCATCTCTAAGATAATGATAACCTTTGATGTGTGCCGGTACACCAATCTGATGGAGAATTTCGGTGATGGTAATCTCCAGGTCTTTATCCATACTGTAAATCTCTTTTTCACCGTTATAACAGCAGGAAGCAAGTTCGGAAATCCTTTCAATCAGATCTTCCATTACAAAAGGCTTGATCACATAGTATGCCGCGCCCGCTCCGAGTGCTTCACGTTCCAGAACATCTCCCGCAAAACTGGACACAATGACAAACAGCGGTTGTTTGCTGTCAGGCGTATTTTTGACTTTTTTCATCACGCCTACTCCGTCCGTACTGCTCATAAAAATATCCATCAGCACAATATCCGGTTCAAATTTTTTAATACATTCAATTACTTTACTTCCGTCTTTTTCACAAAATTCCGCATCAAAACCGTTGATGTCAAAAAGTTTCTTCACTTCCGCACTGGATTCCGCAATATCTTCGGTAATCAGCAGTTTAAATCTGTTATTCATATCAAATCCCCCAATTAGTTTTTTGTGATGAGATTATTTTACCATAATTTACCATAATTGGCAAGAGTTATTTTTTAAAAACCGAAATTGTGGATAGTTCAACAAATTTACGCTGCTGAATCACTGTCATTTTGTACAGTAATTTTTTCATTTGACATCATTGTTTCGACAAAAACAGCATAACCTCGTGTGGGATCGTTGACAAATACGTGTGTGACTGCCCCTACGAGCTTGCCGTTTTGTATCACAGGGCTGCCGCTCATTCCCTGCACAATACCGCCGGTTTTCTCCAACAGTCTTTCATCTGTGACTTTTATTACCATATTTTTAAAATGATCGGAAGTATTATAACTGACCTCCTCAATTTCGACATCATAATATTCGGGCGTAATGCCGTCAATCGTGGAACGAATCTGTGCCTTGCCCTTTTTCACTTCCTGTTTAAATGCTGCGGGAAGTACAGCGGCATTTTCATTGTATCTATCACTGTCGGCAACAGTGCCGAAAACACCGTACTCACAGTTCGCACTGAGAGTGCCGAACGAATCATTATCCGTAAAATAACCGCTCAATGACCCCGGAGAACCGCACGTACCTTTTCTGACAGAAGAAATCGCCGCACGAACCGTATCGCCGTGTTCCAAGGGCATAAGACTGCCGCTCTCGCTGTCACAGATACCGTGCCCCAGTCCGCCGAAAGTATTGTTTGACGGATCAATAAAGGTCAGCGTTCCAATGCCTGCACAGCTGTCACGTACCATCAGTCCGATTCTGTATTGATTTTGATGAATGTCTTTGACGGGAGTGATTCGCACGCTGTATTTTTCGTTTCCCCGTCTGCCCTCGATTCTGATACTCTCCCCTCCGCTGTTTTCCACACAGGCAAGCAGCTGTTCATTGGTTTTCAGGCGTTCGCCGTTGACCGAAAGAATATTGTCACCGCATTGTATACCGGCTTCGGCGGAAGGATTTTTCTTTCCGTCCTTTGTTTCCACATCGGCTGTCTGCGATACCATCAGTCCGTCTGTGTAGATTCTGATACCGAACGGCGTACCCCCGACAATCACGTTTTTTCTTTCGCCAAAACTGAGATTGACTTCCTTGACAGGTACTGTTCCGAAAAGCACCATCTCTGCATCAGATGAATTGCTGCTGTCTGTATTTTCGGCATTACAGCGTATCGTAAGAGCCGGAGAACGATCGATTATTTTGGACGTGCGTCTGTTGACGACAATATCGGACGGTGTGAGCAGTGCGGCAGCTGTTCCGATCATTAAGAGTGCAGCAGAAAGCAGAAAAAATAGTTTTGCCGCTGACCTTATCATTGACTTCATTTGAAAATCGTCACCTCCCGTCATTATTTTAACCATTTATCACGGGAAAAAACTTATTACTGCTCTTTATATGGATAAAAATCATTCAGAAAAAATTGATAATTTTAACAAAAACTATTGACATTTCACATATATGTATATATAATAGTGTTATACTTTTTGAAAAATGTAAGAGGAGTTGTTTAAATGTCAATTTATAAAAAATCTTTGAGAAAAGTATTGTGCATCAGTCTTGCAGCTTTAATGTGTGGTGCCTATGCCGGTACAGCATTGCCGCAGTATGTGGGTACAGAGTTGATTGCGAATGCAGCAAGTATCAGTGAAATTGAAAATAATAATACAATGTCAAATGCCACAAATATTAGTTTTGGTGATACAGTAAACGGTTCTATTACCGAAAGTGATGATACTGATTTTTATCAATTCACCCTTGGTTCATCAGGTAAGATAAACATATCTTTGACTGCCTATATACAATGGTTGGGTGTTACGATTTACGACAACAAAGGTAATGAGGTATATGACCAGGGGAAATCTTGGAACAGTACCACCAAAAAGATCAGCGATTCTATTGATTTGGATTTGACAAAAGGAATCTATTACATATGTTTTAGCAAAAATTCATATTATAATTATACTGGAAATTAT
>CACYDP010000101.1 GCA_902773135.1 uncultured Ruminococcus sp. | reverse complement strand
TCTTAAACCCCTTTGCTTTTATGGTCCGAGTGACAGGAGTCGAACCTGCGGCCTCTTGAACCCCATTCAAGCGCGCTACCAATCTGCGCTACACCCGGATACAACGTTAAACATTATAACACGGTTTCAAATAGTTTTCAATTGTTATTTTAAACGAATAATAAAAAATTTTTTATATATATTAAACAAACACCCTCGATTATTGTTATCATCGAGGGTGTTATAACATCAGATTTTGGTTGTTGCGGTGGTGACAACACTCTTTCCGGCATAAATATTGCAATTGGTACCGGTTTTCAGAAGCAGTGTAGCATTTTTTGCTCCAACGATGACAGGCTTGTTTAATGCCAGTCCAACGATGGCAGCATGAGATTCTATACCGTCGACCTCTGTGATAATACCGGCTGCTTTTTTCATGATCGGCAAAAGAGAATTGTTAGTTTCATGAATAACAAGAATTTCTCCTTCTTTAAAGTTATTCAGGGCTTCTTCATCATCTTTACAAACCATCAAGTGACCGTGAGAAGAAAGGTTATTAACGATGGTAGTACCGCTTACCAGTATATTTCCCACCAGATGAACCTTCATCAGGTTGGTGGTACCGGAAATTCCGAGAGGCACGCCTGCTGTGATAACAACCAAATCACCGTTTTTCAGAAGTTTATGATTCTGAGCGACTTCTATAACGTGGTCAATAAGATCATCTGTATTGTGTTTTTCTTCGATTTTTACCGGAACAACGCCCCATGACATATTTGTCTGACGCCATACTTTTTCGCTGGGCGTACCGCTGATGATGGGGCAATTCGGGCGGTATTTTGATAACATTCTTGATGTCATACCCGATTTGGAAACGGTAATAATTGCTGATGCTCCCATGTCGTGTGCTGTTGTACAAGCTGCGTGTGATATTGCCGATGTTACATCGGGACGCTCGTGAATATCCAGTTTATAAAAACGGTCGATATAGTTGATATGGTTTTCCGTGCTCTCGGCAATATTTGCCATTGTTTTTACAGCTTCCACCGGAAAAGCTCCCGCAGCTGTTTCTCCCGAAAGCATAATTACACTCGTTCCGTCATAAATCGCATTGGCTACATCCGTTGTTTCAGCTCTTGTGGGACGAGGATTCTTAATCATCGAATCCAGCATTTGTGTGGCGGTGATGACGGGCTTGTCGGAATTACGGGTTTTTCTGATGAGTTTTTTCTGAATAACGGGTACATCTGCAATAGGAATTTCCACACCGAGATCTCCTCTGGCAACCATGATACCGTCCGATACTCTCAGTATCTCATCAATATTGTCAACACCATCTTTATTTTCGATTTTTGCGATAATGCGAATTTTATTTCCGCCGTATTTTTCAAGTTCGGCACGCATTTCGTTGATGTCATTAGCGTTTCTTGTAAACGAAGCAGCTACAAAATCAACATCCTGTTCAACACCAAATTTCAAATCGGCTTTATCCTGTTCGCTGAGAAACGGCAGCGAAAGAAATACCCCCGGAACATTGATGCCTTTATGCGAAGAAACCGGTCCACCGTTAATAACAGTACATACGATTTCCGTTTGTGTTTTACTTTTGACTTCCAGTTCAATCAATCCGTCATCAATCAGAATTTTTGTTCCGACGTCTACATCATTCGGAAGCTCTTTGAATGTGATGGAACATTTGGTTTGATCTCCCGGAACATCTTCTGTTGTCAACGTAAATTTCTGACCTGCTTTTAATATGACTTTTTCGGCAAAGTCACCTGTACGGATTTCGGGACCTTTTGTATCAAGAAGAACTGCAATCGGCATATCCAGTTCGCTGCGTAATTTTTTTACGGAATCAATGCGTACCTTATGGGTATGATGGTCTTGGTGTGACATATTAACTCTTGCTACGTCCATACCGTTCAGCATAAGCTCACGAAGTATATTTTCATCATCGGTTGCGGGACCGAGCGTGCATATAATTTTGGTTTTTCTCACTGTCGTCATCTCCTGTTATGTTTGTTTTCGGAAAGTAATTTCTTACTAATTATATCATACACCGAAATAATATTTTTTACAAGAAAAATTTCATCTGATTCCATGAAAATCAACTTTGTCCGCCATTTTTTATATCTATAAAATTGACGGTTTCTCTGTCTATGGAAAAATGAATAATTGCAAAACTACCGCATATCTATTTTTCAGGAGGCGGTGGTTTTGTATTTTATTATCAGGAAAAAAACAATTGCTGTTATAATGTCAGCAGTGATTGTTTTTTGTGCAGCGGTATTTATATCGACAGGATATGAACAGCCGTCGTTATCGGCTGCCAGTAGCGATGTCAACTGGGGATTGAGTTTTCAGAACGACGGGGAAGCACCTGTCGGAAATGCCAGTGTGGAACAACTGAAACAATGGGATGCCTATTATCTCGGGGATACCGGTAAAAAAACGATTCATCTTACCTTTGATGCGGGATATGAAAACGGATATACGGCAAAAATTCTTGATACCCTTCAAAAGCATAATGCCAAGGCGACTTTTTTTCTTGTCGGCAATTTCATTGAAACATCGCCGGAACTGGTCAAAAGAATGACCGATGAAGGACATACCGTCGGAAATCATACGTATACCCACCCCGATATGTCGGCAATTTCTGATGAAAAATCATTTAATGAAGAACTGACGAAACTGGAGAACCTTTATACAAAGGTGACGGGACAAAAAATGAAAAAGCTGTATCGTCCTCCTCAGGGAAAATTCAGCGAAAGCAATTTGCAGATGGCACAGAAATTGGGTTATAAAACAATTTTCTGGAGCCTTGCCTATGTAGACTGGTATAATGATAATCAGCCGACAAAGGACGAAGCATTTGATAAATTGATTCCCCGTATACACAATGGAGCCATTGTGCTTCTTCACAGCACATCGAAAACCAATTGTGAAATACTGGATGAACTTCTGACAGAATGGGAAAAGATGGGATATTCGATTGAACCGCTGAATGTATGAAATTGCGTGATTCCGTGTTGAAAAAAAACAAGGAATACGATAAAATAGACTTAAAAGCCTGCTGAACTTCTTTGCACTGCGGTGCAGATAGGAAACAGGCTCTGAAAAACAGCTGCGGTCCTGCCGCTGAAATTTTGAATAGTAAGGACGGAATGATTATGGAAACAATTCAATTCTCAGCACCCTGTCTGCTCGGTATCGAAGGAGTTTGTGCCGATGAACTCAAAAGACTGGATATACAGAATGTCAGAGCCGAAAACGGACGTGTTCTTTTTGAGGGCGGTTTTGATACACTGGCACGTGCCAATATTGGTTCACGCTATGCCGAAAGAATACAGATACTGCTTGCGGAATTTCCTGTATACAGTTTTGAAGATTTGTTCAGAGGGGTTCAGCAGATTCATTGGGAGGATTGGCTTGGCAAAAATGACGCATTCCCGGTGAAAGGACACTGCGTGAGTTCCCGACTTTCCAGTGTTCCGGACTGCCAGAAAATTATTAAAAAATCGGTCGTGAAAAGATTGGGTGCCAAGTACGGAATTTCGTGGTTTGAAGAAAGCGGTCCGATTCATCAGATACAGTTTCTGATACTGAAAGACAAATGCAGCATTTGCCTTGATACCTCGGGGGTCGGTCTGCATAAAAGAGGGTATCGTGCCAATTCGGTGATTGCTCCTATCAAGGAAACTCTGGCAGCGGCGATGTCGGATATTTCACACGTAAGGCATTACAGTACGGTGGTTGACCCGTTTTGCGGTTCGGGAACCATTCTGATTGAATCGGCACTCAAAGCATTGAATATTGCTCCGGGACTTCGCCGTAAATTTGCCTGCGAAAACTGGGCAGTAGTACCGTCCTCTGCTTTCAGGAGCGAACGTGAAAGAGCACAGGATCTGATACGGCTTGATTCGGAATTTCAGGCATACGGCTATGACATAGATGATGAAGCGGTGGAACTGACCAAAGAAAATGCTAGAAAAGCCGGTGTTGAAAAACGTATACACGCCGAAAAACGTGATATAGCAGATTTTGAAGCACATTGGGAGCGTGCCTCTGTGATATGCAATCCTCCTTACGGGGAGCGTCTGCTTGATATGGAGGAAGCAAGAAAACTGTACAGGGTAATGGGAGAAAAATTTGTCAAGCGTGACGGCTGGTCTTACAGTATTATCAGTCCTGACGATAATTTTGAAAACATTTTTGGCAGACCGGCGGATAAGCGGAGGAAACTTTACAACGGTATGATCAAATGCCAGATGTATATGTATTTCAGGAAATGAGAGCCTGTTTGACATCTTCGCACGCACGGCACAGATGGGAAACAGGCTCTGAGCGAGGTATTCATTAACAATGAAAAAGAAAAAAATCACCAAATCGGAAATCATCGGTTTGGTGTTGGGAATTGCCATCATAGCGGCAGTCATATTGCTGGAAAACAACCATATTGTTTCTTTGACCTCTTTATTTGACGATGCCAATACGGTGTTAGAGATGATAAGGAGTATGATCGTTATTCTGGCAGGTGTGGTATCAGCGGTGATGCTGATGATTTTTCTGGCAAAGCAGCAGCGTAAAAAGAAAAACGAGAATGATATTCCGGCACCGGATACTTCTGAGTATCATCAGCTCAACGGTATTTACTATCGCACAGAAGAAACCGGCAACATCAAAGGTTATGTGATATTGGCAGTGTTTGCCTTGCTTTGTATTATTCTGGGGTTGGCGATGCTGCTGGAAAGACTGGCAGATGCCAATATTCTTTCTGTTCCTTTAAAACTGGTGGTTTTGTTGGCGGCAGTGCTGCTGCTGATCATAGGTACGGCATTGGTGGTGATAGGTATTGCCGGAAATCGATTGGACGAAGGTTTATTTGTGAGATTAAGCAATTTAGAGAAATGCAAGGGAACTTGCTGTGCTGTATACAAAAATCCGCACCGAAAAAAGCCTCATTATATCGCCGTATATGATTTTTCTGCCGGAACGTATCATATGCTGCATCGGGAAACGATTCAATATAGTGCCAAAAACAGACCGGACTTTCTTTCTGAAAAGGATATTTATTTTTCAAGAGAAAAAAAGCGGGCAATTACGAAAAGGGAATGTGATGTCAATATCAGAGCAATATGGCTCGGGACGATAATAATATTGCTGTCAGCAGGAACGGCGGTGCTGTTTTTTGCTTTGGGGTAAGTCGATGAATAAAAAGGAATGATTCATATGGAATTGATTGTTGATTTTTTGTTTGAGTTTGTATTTGATGTTTTGTTGGAGATCGGTGTGGAGGCAAGCAAAAGCCGCCGTTTACCGAAATGGCTGAGATACCTGCTGATCGCAGTGATAGCATTATTTTTGATGGCGGTGGTCGGTATGGTGGTGATAGCCGGCGTTTTGATGATGCAGGAAAGTATGGTGATAGGGCTGCTGTTGATTTTGGCAGGGATTTTCCTGTTGGGAGCGTGTATCGTCCTGTTGCGAAAAAATTATTTAAAAAGAAAGTAATTGATGATAATGTATGTAATTGATAATGAAAAAGATAAAATACGATTTGAGGATGCAGCCATCTTTTTTACCATTGACAGAAAAGAACAAGCAGTGGATTTTGCTTCGGTTCGTCAGCTGTCGATTCTGACTTCAGACAGGGGACCTGCTGAATGTGATACGGCATTGGCGATTTTTACCGATGAAGAGATCTACATCATTAATGCGGAAAACGACCGTTACTCCGAATTGCTGTTTGATGTCTTCGGCAAACAATTTCCGATCGATTATTCCACAGTGATTTCGGCATCAGCCTGCTGTGATAATGTGGAGTTTATCATATATGAAAGGAGATGATTGGTTTGTCGTTTGCACATTTGCATTTACATACTGAATACAGTTTGCTTGACGGTGCGTGTAAAATTCAACATTTGATGAAACGTGTCAAGGAACTGGGACAAACTTCTGTTGCCATTACCGACCACGGTGTAATGTATGGGGTAATGGATTTTTATAAAGCAGCCATAGCAGAGGGGATAAAACCCGTCATAGGCTGTGAAGTGTATGTGGCACCCAGAAAACACACTGATAAAACAGCGGAATTTGACCGTGACAACAGCCACTTGATCTTGCTGTGCGAAAATTATCAAGGATATGAAAATCTCATCAAAATTAATTCACTGGCGTGGACAAAGGGATTTTATAATAAACCACGGACAGATATGGAAATGCTTGAGCAATATCACGAGGGGCTGATCGCTCTTTCTGCCTGTCTTGCAGGAGAAATCCCAAAGGCACTGGTACGCAATGATTATGAGGGGGCAAAGAAAAAGGCACTGGAATATCAGCGGATATTCGGGAAAGATCATTTTTTTATCGAGCTTCAGGATCACGGTATGGCAGACCAAAAACGTATTTTGCCGTATCTTATGAAAATTTCTGAAGAGTGTGAAATTCCCCTTGTTGCTACCAATGATTGTCACTATATCAATCGTGCAGACAGCAGACTGCATCATATTTTGCTCTGTATTCAGACAAACCATACTGTGAATGAAAATATCGGTATCGGCTTTCCAACAGATGAATTTTATGTCAAAAGCGAAGAAGAAATGGCTCAGCTGTTTCCGCCCGAAGCCATTGAAAATACAGGAAAAATTGCGGACAGATGCAATGTGACATTTGAGTTCGGCAAATTGAAACTGCCTCATTTCGATGTTCCGAATCATCAGGACCATACCGAGTATTTCAGAAAGCAATGTTATCAGGGACTCAAAAAACGCTACGGAGAAAATCCGGACAAAGCACTGATCGAACGTCTGGAATACGAAATTGATACAGTGGATAAAATGGGATATGTCGATTATTATCTGATTGTCAATGATTATGTCGCTTATGCTAAGTCCGCAGGAATACCCGTAGGTCCGGGCAGGGGTTCGGGAGCAGGCAGCCTTGCGGCATACTGTATCGGTATTACGGATATTGACCCGATGAAATACGATTTGATCTTTGAACGTTTTTTAAACCCCGAAAGGGTCAGTATGCCGGATTTTGATGTGGATTTCTGTAAGGAACGCAGACAGGAAGTGATCGATTACGTTATCACAAAATACGGCAGCGATCATGTGGCACAGATTATTGCATTCGGTACGATGGCGGCAAAAGGGGCGGTTCGTGATGTCGGACGTGCAATGGGACTTCCGTATTCGGTGTGTGACAATGCGGCGAAGATGATACCGTTTGAGTTGAATATGACCATAGAAAAGGCTCTCAGCGTTTCAAAGGACTTGAAACATCTGTATGAAAATGACAGTCAGATACACGAACTGCTCGATACGGCGGCAAAATTAGAGGGCACTCCTCGTCACGCTACAACACACGCCGCAGGAGTGGTGATTACCGAACAGCCTGTCAGTCATTATGTTCCCCTTGCTAAAAATGATGAAGCGGTTGTGACACAGTTCACGATGACCACCCTTGATGAACTGGGGCTTTTGAAAATGGATTTTCTGGGACTGCGGAATTTAACGGTGATGGACTGTGCCGAACGTATCATCAGGAAAAAACAGCCGGATTTCCGTATCGACAATATTCCCGATGATGACGAGGGTGTGTTCCGTCTTTATGCATCGGGGGATACAGAAGGGGTATTTCAGTTTGAATCAAGCGGTATGAAAAATGTCCTGTTACAGCTGAAACCGGAAAATATAGAGGATATTATCGCCGTGATTTCTCTGTACCGCCCCGGTCCGATGGATTCCATACCAAGATACATAGAAAATCGTCATCACCCCGAAAAAATCACTTACAAACACCCTCTTTTGAAACCGATACTGCAAGTAACCTACGGCTGTATTGTCTATCAGGAACAGGTGATGCAGATTTTTCGTTCATTGGCAGGCTACTCGCTCGGACGTGCAGATATTGTCAGACGTGCGATGTCGAAAAAGAAAAAGAACGTGATGGAAGAGGAACGCAAAGTTTTTATTTACGGTCTTACGGACGATGACGGCAATATCCTTGTTGACGGTTGTATCAGACGGGGGGTAGGGGAAGAAACGGCAAAAGAAATCTTTGCCGAAATGGAGAGTTTTGCATCATATGCCTTCAACAAATCCCATGCAGCGTGTTATGCTGTCATATCATACAGAACGGCATATTTGAAATATCATTATCCCTGCGAATATCTGTCTGCACTTCTGACAAGTGTCATAGATCACTCGGGGAAAATTGCGGTTTATACGGAAGAGTGTCAGAAGCACGGCATCAAGGTGCTTCCGCCGCACGTCAACAGCAGCGATATTGATTTTACCTGTGGGGATAAAGAGATTCGTTTTGGTTTGATGGCAATCAAAAATCTCGGAAAAGGTTTGATAGAAAGAATTATCAGAGAAAGACGCAGCGGCGAATTTACTTCTTTTTACCAGTTTTGCAGCAGGCTTCAGGGAACGGATTTTAATCGCAGAGCCATAGAAAGCCTGATCAAATGCGGTGCTTTGGACGGACTGGGTGCCAACCGAAATCAGATGCTGTTGGTCTGCGACAGTATTTTACAGTACATCAACGCAAGAAAGGCACGTGCGGTTGACGGACAGTTGGATTTGTTTGGAATCAGCGGCAGTGAAAGCGGAGAATCGGAACCTCCTCTGCCGAATGTTCCGGAATTTCCGCAGTCCGAATTGTTTGAAATGGAAAAACAGACAGCCGGTATTTATTTTACAGGGCATCCGATGTCCGAATACGAGGATCTGGCACAGAAACTGCATTCCGACAGAATCATTGATATTTTAGCCGATGATTCCGACAGATACCGTGAAGGAGCTAAAGCGGATGTCCTTGTGATCATCACGAATGTCAGGCTCAAAACGACTAAAAATAATCGTGAAATGGCGTTTGTGACGGCAGAGGACAGGACGGGAAGTATCGAAGTGATTGTCTTTCCTCAGATACTTGCCGAATACGGAGGGCTGATTAATGCAGGGAACGTGTTGAGAATCTTTGCTTCTGTCAGCAGCCGTGAAGATGAAGATAAAAAATTGATATGCAATCAGGTACAGACTGTATCAAAAGATTCGCCAATGACAGCAGAGGCAGACAAAAAGAAATCAAAAAGCAGACCTGGCTTATATATCAGAGTACCGAACAAAGAAAGCAGGGAGTATCGGAGAGCCATTCAGATCACCGATATTTTTGACGGCAGAACACCATTATATGTTTATCTTACAGACAGCGGAAAATTATTGAAAGCACCTGTGAGTATGTGGGTATCGGTCAATGATGTAATGGTGGCAGAGCTGAAAAGACGGCTCGGTGACAGTAATGTTGCCGTAGTACAGTAGTATAAGCGGTACAGCAAAAAAAGCCTTTCCGAACGCATTGGTCCGGAAAGGCTTTGTCAGTGCCGTCATATTTTTTCTGTTCTGTCAATGGCTTCTTCATTATGGTATTTTTTCAGAAGTTCTTTCATAAGTATATAAATGTTCTCGGAAGAATTTCCTCTGGAAAATTCTTTGATAGATTTTTTCATATTTTCCAGTTTTTCGGGATGGGAAATCAAATCAGTGACGATCTTGGTGCAGGTATTATCTTTTTCAAGACGAACTGCCATATTGTTCCGTACAAGAAAATCTGCATTCTGTTCTTCCTGTCCGGGAATGGCTTTGAAGATACCCATCGGAAGCACGGAGGCAACTGATTCGCTGACGGTCAGACCGCCGGGCTTAGTGACGATCATATCTGCCATATGCATATATTTTTCTACCTCATCGGTGTAATACAGAAGTTTGGTAGGTTTGGCAGGTTTTCTATGACGAGAAAGTTTGGTAATTGATTTGGGACGTGAGGATTTTTCTATATCAACAAGGGCATTATTCAATGTGATCTTACTCAGGTATCTGTCAAATGTGTCATATAGTTTTTCATTTTTGCCCGTAATGACGATGATCTGAAATTCTTCGTGTGACTTCACGATCTTATGATAGATTTTCAGAATATCGGTAACGCCGAAACTGCCTGCCATAATGAGTATAGTACGCATATCGGGATTCATACCCTCACTTTCAAAGGCGGTTCTGCGGTCGATGTCTTTGTAGAATTCCTGTTTAACGGGAATACCGTAGGGGTAAAGTTTGACTCTTTCGACACCTCGTTCCACCATCTGATTGACCATTTCGTGACTGGAAACGATATAAGCATCAACGCCATCATTGATATACGTTTGATGAACAGCAAAATCTGTGACGATGTTGATGATGGGAATATTACAGTTTTCTGCATTTCTCGTTTTCAGAGCGGTGAATATTTCGGCAGAAAACGGATGCGTGGTGACAATAATATCGGGCTTGAAATCGTCGATCAAAGGCTTTAATTTATTTCGTACCGTTGTAGTGGCTATTTCAACGGTTTTATTAATGGGAGTATCTTTATCGGCTGTTCTGTAAACATAACCGAAAAGTTTGGGAGTCTTGGTGGCAAGATAAACATAGCCCTCTGTTACAGCTTTATTCAGAATAGGACTGACGTATTGAATTGTATCGGATATTAATACGGCTGAACGGGGGTTCTGTGATTGTATGTAGCTTTTTAAGGCATTTGCAGCTCTCATATGCCCTCCGCCTGTTGTGGCAGATAAAATTAATACTCTCATTTTATTCTCCTTTCTCTTTGGTATTGGATTAAATAATATTATACTATATTATTTTTTGTTTTTCAATCATTTTTCCGCCGAAAATAACATAGCAGAAAAATGAAATTTAACACAAAATAAAATGATGATGATAATTTTTATTTGGGAATATTTTACTTTCATTTACTATTTACAATCGGGGGTGTTTTGGTGTATGATAGGAATAGTAAAAAAGGTCAATGGGAATAATGATAAGATATATGTTTCGGAGGTTATTGCATGGAAGAAAAAGATTTTAATACATCGTCACTCAAAAGTGTCGTTGCAGATGTGGTTGCCGACGGTAATGAAATATTATCCGAAAATACAGAGGCTCTCAATCCCGATACGCCTCTGACGATCAATGTTGATCCGGACGATATGAAAATAAAAGAAGAAAATACGGATACTAATGAAGATCAGGTGATGTTTGCTGCTCCTGACTTTGCGGAGAAGCCATCACGTATCAAAACCGTTCAGAATAACGATTTGAATGAAGATGTTATCTTTGCCGGAGATAGTTTTTCCTCGGATAAGATCAAAAAATCGAAAAGAAAACAAAAGCGTAAATTTCCCGTGGCAGCGGTTGCAGCATCAGCGGCGGCTGTATTGTGTATTGGTGCAGCAGGTACGTTTATCGTATTAAACAATAACGATCATCATGTGGTTCCTGCCAATACGGATATACAAAGTTCTGCCGAATCTGTTTTGTCTGTGGAACAGGCAAGCAAACAAAATGAAAAAGCGGCTGTTCCTACGGAAATATCCATTGCAGAAGCATCGTATTCACTCGGCGGCTCGGACAAGACCAACATCATATTCGGTAAAAATGTTACCGTTGAGGGAGTGGATCTTTCCGGCAAAACGCTTTCACAGGCATTTGATGCGATGCAGGATAAACTGAAATCTCTGCGTGATGAAATTACCATTACTGCTCAGAGCGGCAGCAAAACCTGTGTTCTGACGCAGGACGATTTTGATTTTGATTCGGATATTGCAACCGTATTGATTCAGGCATACCATTACAGCAAGGGTGAACTTGAAAATCCCACAGTGGAAACCGCTGCCAACGGCAATAAAACCGATTTTAAAATCACCACCGCCATTAATACCAAGTCGATTGATAATGCCGTGAACAAGGCGGCAAAGGTTTTTGATATACAGCCTGTTGATGCCCACGTTAAGAGCTTTGATCCGAACGCTAAGGACAAGTTTACATATGCGGACGGTTCCAACGGATTTCTGGTTGATAAAACCGAAATGAAAAATAAAATCCAGCAGATACTGGCTCAGGGTGAAAAATCGGGTTCGTTCTCAATAGAGGCAAAAGAAACAAAATACAAAATTTCTCTTGCAGATGTCAAAGCTAATACCAAACTGATTGCATCTCACCGTACAACAGCAGCCAATGTCTACGCTTCCAACGAGAATATGAAACTTGCCATCAGAGCAGCTAGCGGAACGGAAGTAAAACCCGGCGAAACTTTCTCGTTTAACAAAATGACGGGCGATACAACCAACGGTTATGAACACCAGTATGCCAACGGTACAGTCGGAAGTTATGTTCCGTCAACAGCGATTGTAAGCGGCAAATATGAGCAGCAATACGGCGGAGGTATCTGTCAGGCATCCACCACTCTGTACAACTGTGCGATGAAAGCTGATATGGAGCCTGTGGAACGTCACGCACATCAGTACCCGTCCTCCTATGCCGATTACGGTCTGGACGCAACTGTTGACTACGGTAATCTTGATATGAAATTCAAAAATACCAAAGATTATTCCGTATTCATTGCAACCTATGTTTATGACAGCAACGGCGATGGTCTTGATGAACTCAACGTTGAAATGTACGGTCCTATATCCGCCGAATATGATGAGGTTGTTCCTGTCGGCTGGGTGTATTATGCAGGCGATTACAGCTATGGTGCCAAGGGTGCAAAGGTGTATTTCAAAAATGGAAAAGAAGTCAAAAGAGTGATTCTTCCGGCAGGAGATTACGATTATCATTATGATTCCTATTATTCGGCACTTTCTATGATACCGGGTGATCCTGATAACGGACCCTCCGTATCAGCTACGGGAACAGAGCCGACAATCTATTCTCCGGCAGGCTGCGGACCAACTTGTGCTCCGATTAAATACGGAACGGCAGCAGCTGTTTTGCAGGGAGCTATTACTTCGGGCGGCAGTTCTTCCAAAAAAGCGGAAGAATCCAGTGGACCGTCTGTAAAAATTACGACCGAAAATGAGGATAGCTCCAAAGTGGAAAGTTCCAAAGCAAGTTCAAGTTCCGACAGTTCGGACGAGGAAAGTTCCAAAGCCGAAAGTTCTTCTGAAAGTGAAGCAGAAGAAACAACCGATACAGAAGAATAAACAAAAGACCGATGCAGTTCATTCAGTTGTTGCATCGGTCTTTATTATGGATTTAAAAAAACAGAAAATTGCTCTGTATGTATATTTTTTCATCAATTTCATTGACTATTTGTACAAAAAATGATATGATGAAAAAGTAAATGAATTCACATTATATGAAAGAAGGATTTTCTCAATGAGAACTCTTACTTTTTCCAAAATGATTTTGTCAGCTTTTTTGACTGTTTGTCTTACTGTAACTGCCGTTGGATGCGGTGGTTCTTCGGAATCCTCCGTGTCTTCAGATGTCAATAGTACTGTTTCTGTCACACAAAGCACCGATGATACTTCCGCCGAGTCGGCAAACCAGTCCAATGAATCAGCAAGTCCGACTGATGAATCAGCAAGTCAGGCTAATGAATCGACAAGCCAAACTGATGAATCAACAAGTCAAGCTAATGAATCGACAAGCCAAACTGATGAATCAGCAAGTCAGGCTAGTGAATCGACAAGCCAAACTGATCAATCAGTAAGTAAGACTGATGAATCGACAAGTCAGGCTAAAAAAGACAATGAGGAAAACAACAATATTGTTGTTATGCTTGATCCCGGTCACGATGACGATGAAAGTCCGAGAAACCAACCTCAGCTTGGTGTAAATGAGCAGGATTTGAATCTGAAAATAGGTTTAGCGTGTTATGAAAGACTTTCAGAGTATAAAGGAGTTACACCATACCTTACACGTTATGACGGACATTGCCCCAATGCAGACGGACAGTTTTCGGGAGATGACTATGACTGCATACATAAACGAGCGTATCTTGCGGAAGAAAAAAATGCAGATATTTTTGTCAGTCTGCACTGCAATGCCACTACGGGAGAACTCGGGGCAGAGGCAAACGGAATTTGTGTTTACATCACTAATTATGCTGAATTCAACGATGAATGTGAGAAACTCGGAAATATCATTGTAAACCATGTTACAAAAGCGGTAGACTTAGCACCAAAGGGTGTTTTTTTGAGTGACCTTGAAGAAAGCAAAGGGTATTATAAAGATGGCAGCATAAAGGATAAATATTATTTGCTGAGCGATAACATTGACAATGACCGACCGGCTGTTATCATCGAACACGCTTTTATGGATAATACTCATGATAATGCGATACTGAAAGATGATGAGCAACTCAAGTTGATCGGGCAGGCAGATGCCGATGCCATAGCAGAGTACTATGGATTAGAATTAAAATAATAAGTTTAAATTGCGAAAAACGCTCCCATCGCTTTTTATGCGAACTTGGAGCGTTTTTTCTTGTTCTGATTGATGTCGATTACGGGATATGACAAAATTGAATTCCGTGTGACCTCTGCACCCGCAGTTAACAAATGTCTTTTTAACGATATATCAGGAACGTGCGATAGGAAGCAGCAGATTAAGATTATGGTTATCCATATCTATGTTGGAAATTCTTTTAGATATTGTTTCCATACTTTCTGTTTTGATGGATATGGACTTATACCAATCTTGTGTATTAAAAAACTGGTTGACTTCGGCATCTTTAAAAATATATCCATGTTTTGCATAGATTGCATTGATGAGCATCTGTGCATCGTGTTTGGTGATCCTTGATACGTCTGACTGATATAAATAATTTCCTACCATACTGTGTATGATGTAACCGTCCGCCGGGTTGGAATAACTAAAATTATTTTTGCCGTAATAATAAGTGTATTGTGATGGTACCGAATATGTTTCAGTACCGCTTGACGGAGTGACATAGATGATGGTAGTTCCTCCTTCATTAGAGGCGGAAGGCTGGGTTGTTGTAACAGAAGTTGATGTCTCGCTGGTTTGATTCGATGACTCTTGTACTGCACTACTCTCTTCATTGGGTTTCACGGTAACCGGAATCTTTGCAGTAACCGAAGGCTGATCTTTGCGAGATACGGTTATCACGCAATCTCCCGGAGATTTGCCAATGACGTTTCCCGATGAATCCACAGTTGCTATACTTTCATCATCGCATACCCACAACAGATCACTGGCAAGCTCTGTGCCGTTATCCGAACGGATAGACAGCAATCTTTTTTCACTGATTTTGAGTTTGCAGGAATCCGGATTAGGGTACAGTGCTGTAATTCCCTGAGAAGTCTGGCTTACGTCAACTGATGACTGTACTGACTCGGATGACTGTGATGACGATCCGTCAAATACCGATTTTGTTCGTGAAGAAGAATCTGAGTTACTGCAGCCTGCCATAGCGGAAATTACTAAAGCTGATAAAATGATGGCAAAATATCGTTTCATAATATTCATCCTTTCTTTTTGGAATTGTTTTCGGGGAATTTTCTTTCTTTATTGTACAACGAATTATAATATAATGCAAGAGATTTTGTGTATTTTATTTATGCCGAAGTGATAGAACCACCTGTTCCGTCAATTGCAGGTGCAGGGACCATAATGCCTGACGGGGTTGTCTTTGTGGAGTTTGGATATGCAGTAATCGGCGTTGTTCTTTATGGTATACAAAAAGAAAGCGGGTCAATGCCTTTTGATGCATTGACCCGCTGTTGTTGATAAAGGAGTTGCCTTAGATATTTTCTTTTTCCGCTTTTGCCTTTTGGGCCTTGATAACTTTCATTCTTGAAAATTCTTCTCGGTCTTTTTCGTCAAGAGCGTCTGTAATAAATTTCACGATTGCTTCAAATCTCGGTATCATAATATTTTTGAGAGCATTGGCACGTTTCTGGGTTTTTTTGATGGAATCGGCAAGTCTGTATACGCTGTTTTCCACTTCCGCCAGTTCGGTAGTAAGAACTTTTACATCGTGAAAACATTTGTATGCTTCGTCAAAGGCTTCATTGGTGGAATCAAGTCCGTAGTATAGCTGGGGTTCCGGTTCATCGTCAATGGTAACAATCGGGATTTCCACACCCATTACGCTTCGATAGGAAACTTTGAGCGAATTTTCTTCGGGAACAGACTTGGCAATATCATCAATATAACCCATTGTGATATTGGCTCTTTGCAGAGCAAGATATGCCTTACTGTATGTTACGTCGATTTTGTCCTGTATTTCGGCAGCCTTGTCGATAAGCGTCATCATCTCACGTACAAGAATGTTGCGTTTTTTATCGAGGAGTTCATAACCTGTTTTTGCAAGTGCAAGTGATTTTTTGGAGGTCATAAGGTTGCCTTTTGTAGGCACAGCCTGAACAGCCATATCAAGTCACCTCCGCATTATGTGTCGCTGTCTGCGGACGATGTGTAAATATCAAATTTGAGCTGTTCCGTATCCGTGATATAGAACTTGTCGAGAAGTTCATCATCTACACGGTCAAGTTCGGTTCTCGGCAGAGTGGACAGCAATTTCCAGCCGAGATCAAGACTTTGTTCGATCGTGCGGTTTTCGTGATAACCCTGGTTGACAAAATATTGTTCAAACAGTTTGCCAAACTGCATATATTTTTTGTCAACGGGAGAGAGTTCCTCCTCACCGATAACAGATGCCAGCGAACGTGCGTCCTGTACCCGTGCATAAGCGGCAAACAGCTGATTGGCAAGGGGCTGGTGGTCAAATCTCGTATAACCTTCGCCGATACCGTCTTTCATCAGACGTGAAAGTGACGGCAGCACCGAAACGGGAGGATACAGTCCCTGACCCTCAAGCTGACGGTCAAGAACGATCTGACCCTCAGTAATATAACCCGTAAGGTCGGGAACAGGATGTGTAATATCATCATTGGGCATCGTCAGGATCGGGATTTGTGTCACCGAACCTTTGCTGCCCTTGATCATACCGGCACGTTCATAAAGCGAAGCAAGGTCTGAATAAAGATAGCCCGGAAAGCCTTTACGTCCGGGAATTTCGCCCTTTGAAGAGGAGAACTCACGCAGAGCCTCCGCATAAGAAGTCATATCCGTCATAATGACGAGAACGTGCATATTACATTCAAAAGCAAGATATTCCGCTGCCGTCAAAGCACATCTCGGAGTGAGGGTACGTTCTATGATGGGGTCATTGGCAAGATTCAGGAACATTACCACTCTTGAAAGAACGCCGCTTTCGTCAAAACTTCTTCTGAAGTAATCGGCAACGTCGTTCTTTACGCCCATAGCGGCAAAGACAATACCGAATTTGTTGTCATCGCTGTCCGAAATTTTTGCCTGACGAACCAGCTGTACCGCAAGTTCGTTGTGTTTCATACCCGAACCTGAGAATATGGGCAGTTTCTGACCTCTGATGAGTGTCATAAGGGTATCAATGGTTGAGATACCGGTATTGATGTAGTTACGGGGATATACTCGTGAAACAGGGTTCATAGGAGTACCGTTGACATCAGCCTTTTTGATCGGATAAACATCGCCCAGACCGTCTATGGGAGTACCTACGCCGTTAAATACACGTCCCATCATTTCCGGAGAGAGAGCAAGTTCCATCGGATGAGCTTTCAGACGGGTTCTGGTGTTGTCGAGAGAGATGGATTTTGTACCCTCAAAAACCTGAACTACTACTCGTCTGCCTTCGATCTGCACAATTCTTCCGTGCCGCAGCGTTCCGTCATCAAGGCGAATATCAACCATTTCTTCATTGGAAACATTGTCAACGTCATCCAATACGATCAGAGAACCGTTGATCTCTTTAACACCGACATAATCGAGAATCATTCATTTCACTTCCTTATTAAATTAATGAAAATTGATATGGAGTTTGTTATGCCGTTAATGTGGCAAGTGACTTGTCAATATCGGCGATCAGTTCGTCAAACATTTCGGGCTTGCTGTTGGGAATATCGTATTTCATCTTTGCAAGTCTTTCAAAAAGTCCAAGTTCCATTATACTCGAAATCGGAATAGCAGCAGCGATGATATGTTTTGCCTTTGCATACAGGTGCAGAATGGCCTTCATCATCAACTTTTGTTTTTCCAGCGGAACAAAGGTATCGTCGGAGTGGAAAGCATTCTGCTGGAGGAAACCGACTCTGACAGCCTTTGCTGTTTCGATGACCAGTTTTTGTTCATCGGGCAGAACGTCCGAACCAATCAGCTTGACGATTTCCATCAGATTGCTTTCTTCGTGGAGAATTGCCGTAACAGTGTTTCTGTATCTGATAAAATCTTCACCCAGATTATCTCTGAACCAAGGGTCAAGATCTGTAAAGTATTCGCTGTAACTGTCCATCCAGTTAATAGCGGGATAATGTCTGGCATAGGCGAGAGCCTTATCCAATGCCCAGAAACAGCGGGTAAAACGTTTGGTGTTCTGTGTAACAGGTTCAGAGAAGTCCGAACCCTGAGGGGATACCGCACCGATAATAGTGACAGAGCCTTCGCTGCCGCTGAGGGTATCGACACGGCCTGCACGTTCGTAGAATTGTGAAAGTCTTGACGGAAGATAAGCCGGGAAGCCTTCTTCAGCGGGCATTTCTTCCAGTCGTCCCGAAATCTCACGCAAAGCCTCCGCCCAGCGTGAAGTGGAGTCTGCCATAATCGCAACGTGATAACCCATATCACGATAATATTCGGCAAGTGTCAGACCGGTGTAAATAGATGCTTCACGAGCCGCAACAGGCATATTGGAGGTGTTGGCGATCAATACGGTCCTGTCGGTCATAGGACGACCGGATTTCGGGTCGATCAGTTCGGAAAATTCGTCAAGCACCTGGCTCATCTCGTTTCCACGTTCACCGCAGCCGACATAGACGATAATATCCGCATCACACCATTTTGCCAGCTGATGCTGCGTCATTGTTTTTCCTGTGCCGAAACCGCCCGGAATGGCTGCCGTACCGCCCTTTGAAATCGGGAACATCGTGTCGATGACACGCTGACCCGTGATCAGCGGAATGGTGGCAGGCAGACGGTTTTTACACGGACGAGCCGATTTAATCGGCCATTTCTGACAAAGTTTTAATTCGTGTTCGATGCCCTTGCTGTCTTTGATCACGACAATGGTATCCATCAGCTTGTATTTGCCGTTCGGCTCCACTTTTGTTACCGTACCGCTGAGTGTCGGAGGCACCATCAATCTGTGCTCGATAATAGCAGTTTCGGGGCAGGTGGCATAGATCATACCGCCTTCCAGTTGATCGCCGACTTTTACTTTTATTTTAACGTTCCAGTATTTGTCAAGATCAAGCGATGCCACAGAAGCACCTCTTGAAATGAACGAACCGCTTTGTTCTTCGATTGCTTTCAGCGGACGTTCGATACCGTCGAAAATATTGTCGATAATACCGGGTCCGAGAAGAACGTTCATCGGCGTACCTGTACCGTAAACAGGGTCGCCCGGCTTTAATCCTGTTGTTTCCTCATAAACCTGAATTGTGGTCAATTTATCGTTGATGCCGATAATTTCACCGACAAGACGGGAGTCGCCGACATAAACCATTTCCATCATTGAAAATGTGCGTGTGTTCTTGACAGTAACAACAGGACCGTTTATACCATAAATAACATCATTTGTTGCCATTTAAAAACTCATCCCATCTTTTGAATTAATCCGTAACGCTCAGACCGGAATGGGTATAGAACCATTCGTGCTGTTCTTCCAGCCCGGTATCGAGTGTTTCGTCAATAAGCAGCCCCAGTTTGTGGCTGATTCCCATAATACCGCCGACAGAAATATTGTCGCTTTCTTTGATTTCACAGTTTCTTCCGAAAGCCTTAGCGATTTTATCTTGATATTGAAGATCGTTTTTGCTTACAAGAATGATCACATCGTCTGCGTTCAGCTTTTCTGCAATCAGGCGGGTGCTTTTTTCCAGAGAAGAAAGATATTTATCGGTCTTTGTAAAATCAATCAGTTTGTTTTTGGCTTTTTCAAAAACTTCCTCAAAAATCTCTTTTCTTCGGATAAAGATCTTCTTTCTGCTTTCGCCCTCGGCTTTGGAAAGATCGCTTGCGATCTGATTGTTGATTCCTGCCATCTTACGCTGAATCAGGGTATATGCTTCTTTCAGACCTTCGTCCTCTGCCTTGCTGAGTTCTCTTTTTTTGAAGTCCTCGGCTTCGGATTCAATCTGATTGCGTTGTTTTTCGGCGTATTTTTCGATTGCCTTTAAAAAATTATCCGTTTTGCTTACAGTATCGGGCATATTTCCACCTCCATAGGCGTTTAGATTTTAACGCCGATTGCCTCTCGTACATAACGGGTAATGGAATCCTTGGCACGGCCGTTGCCGTGTCTGTCGGGGATCTCCACTATCAGAGGCTGTTTGCGGTTCAGCTTCAGGTCATATACCAGTTCCGGACAGAGCCGTACCAATCTTTCCGTCATCAGTATTACCGCAACGTCCTCCATATCCATTGCTTTTTTGAGGGTATCTCTGACCTCTTTGTCTTCGTGAACAACGACACCGTCGATCCCGGCAAGGTGCATACCCATCATTGTGTCAACGTTGTCGCTTATTAAATAGAATTTCATAAGCTCACCAGCCTTACATTAAAGCTTGTTGATAATCAGGATAGAAACGAGAAGTCCGTAGAGTGCCACACCTTCGCCGAGTGCAACGAAAATCAGAGCCTTACCGAATGCTTTGGGATCTTCGCTGGTAGCACCAATAGCTGCCGGAGCTGCGTTGCCGACAGCGATACCGCCGCCGATGCCGGAGATACCTGTTGCAAGAGCCGCACCGATCAGACCAAGACCAATATCGCCGCCTGCTTTCGCTGTTTCTGCATCGCCGTTAGCAGCAAATGCGGTAAGAGAACCGAGTACACAGGCAACGCCTACGAGAACGAAAGCAGCGACCTGTCTTGTAACAGCTCTTCTTCTGGTGTGTTTGCCGAGAGAAACTGTTCTGTATGCATAGTAAACCGAACCAATCAAAAATAAAACCGGTACAACCATTAAGATATATTCTAACATAATAAAAATCCTCCAATTTGTTTTTAATTTTAATTATCCCAAAATCAATATTATTGTTCTGTATTTTTTCTTGCGGTAATCGGTGTAAAGGCTCTGCCGCCGCCGATATAGAATCGGCTGAATATTTCATAATAATCCAGACGCAGAACCTGAATTGCCACAAGCAGTGCTTCGAGTGCCATTACAATACCATTGCCGATAATCACAACAGCCGTATACCCTACGATTCCGCCGACCATCTCGGCAAGGGTAAATACTACGGTCATCATACCTGCATGAACGAGAATATAGGCACCGACACGCAGGAACGACATTGTGTTGGTAAGGTAACTCAGACACATTTCAAAAAGTTCAAAGAAACTCTGAACAAGATATTCGCCCCATTTTTCAGGCTGCCATTCTTTTTTGCGTTCTGCCAGTTTTCCGAAGGGTTCACGCATATACATCAGCAGCAGGGGAAGGATAATCAGACAGATGATATAGGCAGCATTCATTATTTCTATGCCGAGGAACATCTGGCATACAAGCCCTGCTACCAAAGATACGTAAAATACGAATCCCGCAACACCGTTGGCACCGAAAAAGGCACTTTCGAGATCTTTTCTTTTCAGAGAAGAAAAGATGTTGATCAGCATAACAATGGCGATTGTCACAAATCCCAGAGCGACCGAACCGTATATGATCATATTGATGGTTTCGGAATCCATTACGTCCACTAACTTTCCGTCAATACCGAAAAGCATTTGATAGACAGGATTGAGAGCTTCTTCAAATCCGAATACCGATCCGTAAAGAAAACCGAATATCATACCGGAAATGCCGCAGGGGATCAGGATTTTTCCGACCGCCATTTTTTTGAGTTTCCACATCAATGCTCCGACAATGGCAACAATCAGTCCCTGACCGACATCGCCGAACATAATTCCAAAGAACAGGGTATAGGTCAGTGCCACCACAGGTGTAGGATCTACTTCGTTGTAACAAGGCAGACCGTACATCTTGACATAGAATTCGTACAGTCGGAAGAACGGTGGGTTTTTCATAATAATTGGCGGCGAATTGCTGATTTGTTCTTTGCCGTCGGACAGAGAATACTCCACACTTTGGATACCGTCCAGCTGCCTTGTGAAAAATTCTTCATTTTCAGCCGGTATCCAGCCTGCTAAAATAAAGCTTTTGTTATATTGATAAACATAACGCTTGATTTCATTGTAGGAATCCAGCTCGGTCAGTTTACTGTAATATCTGGAGCATTTGTCCTTTTCCTTTTTCCAGTAATCTTTAATGAGCTGTTCGGATTTTTTGCGGTTATTTTTGAGCCTTGCGAGTTCTTCCTGAAGATGTTCGATATATTCTTCCGGAGTTCCCGCAAACGAAGGAATTTCCATTTTCTCAAAGTAGAGGGAAGAAAATATTCTGTCGATATTCTTTTTCTGATCGGGCGGAGAAAAATACGCACCCCAGTAATGTGTTTCGTCCGATGTACACGGGAAGAACAGAACATACGGATTGTCGGAATATTCCGAAAGTTTTTCATAGCTTTCGATCGGCAGTCGTCCGAAAGTCGGATTGATAAATTGACATTTTGTGATTTCTGTAAAATCAATATTGCTTCCGACAAAATGTTCTGCCTGTTCGATGGTACGCTGACAGCTGTCAATTTTCTGTTCCGCAGTCAGTTTGTCACTGACAAGACCTTCGATTCTGGAAGTAAAATCTTCCACGTATTTCAGAATACCTTTGGTGGTTGCCGTGAAGCCTTTGACCTTTGTATATTCCAATTGCAGTCCTGCAAGGTCGGCTGCTGATTTGAGGCTTTGCAGAGGCATTGAATAAGGATTCTTCTGGCTCAGAGGAACAAAGTCCACGGTATTTGAGTAGAATGACATCGCATCGTCGGGGTGAAACATCTGCGAATCTCCGCAGAATTTGATCACCTTATCCAGTTCCGACATCATTCCGATAATACTGATTGCCTTGACAGGCTTTACAGACACAGGCTCACCTCCTTTGTTGATTATCTGACGAGAAGTTTTTTCTTTTCGTCCGCAGAAATACCGTAACGTGTGCCTTCAATAATATTGACAATGTTATTGAGTTCTGTTTCTTTCAGATAAATATAAGAAATCATAACGATTGTCGGGTTAGGCGAGAGCCTGAGGTGGTGTTTGCAGTACATACTGATAAGCACTTCGGTTATCTGTGTCTGGTCGTTGTATTGCAGTCCTGACATAAGTTTGCCGAGATAGGTGGAGCGTGAGATCTCAAATACTTCATTCACGCTTTCCGCTTTGCAGAAACTGTCGATCACAGACGGTTTCAGTCTTCCATAGGGAATCAGAAGCGGCTTGATTCTTTCGGCGGTAAATTTGTAGTATTTTTTCAATCTGATAATTCTTGCAATGTTGGTGAAATCCAGTGTAGCGTGAAACAGATCTGTCAGTTCCTGTTTATCACGGCTGCTGCCGGATTTGGAGATTGCCGATAGCACCGATGCATAGTTGAGATTGTTGAGTGCAATTTCGATTTCGGCAATTCTGATACGCTGTTCACGTTCGGGTCTGAATTTTTTCAGTACCTGATAATATTTTGTGTTTGACAGTACGTCCAGAATATCATCATAAGAACGGACTTTTGTCAGAGCTTTCAGATTAATTTTTGTGAATTTGTCCAACGAAAGCGATAAAGAATAAATATATTCTTCGGGTTTTCCGATACTCACAAGAGTAAGACAGCGTATGATCTGAGAAATTTCCATTCGTGAGATAAAGAAATCAGATACCTCCAATGAATTTTCGGTAGCGTATCTTGAAAGAGCGGCGACATCATAATAAAGGTTTTGTCTTAAAATCGGTTCCAGCTGACCACGATGAATGTCATTTTCGTTAAGACCTGCCAGAGCAGCACCGTAGTTGGTCCGGTTTTTAAGGTAAGCGGCAACTTCCGCAACTGTTTTACAGTCGGAGAGCTGCTGATAGTCGGTATCTTTCAGGCATTTGCCGTACATGGCACGAGCTTTTGCAAGAATTGCGTTGGATGCCTTTGATGAGGGCATAGTCACACCATTCCTTTCCGAATAAAATCTATTCTCCTGCAACACGCAAAACGATAGCATCGACCCACTTATCGCAGTTTTCGGAATAGGTATTATCAAGATTCCTGATAATATTCTGATTTTTTTCTTCCAGCAGCTTCAGCCTTTCATCCGCTTTTTTCATAGCTGTCTGACGGTTGATCTCGATACGTTTTTTGGCACGCTCAAGATAATCGTTTTTGATTTTTTCTTTTGTCTGAATAATCTGCTGTTCATAGTCGATTTTGCTTTTTTGGGCTTCGTCCGTCATATCACGGGCTTTTTTGTCCATATCGACTATTTTGGAAATCATATCTTCCAAGAATTTGCACCTCCTTAATCAAAACAGGGGTGCAGAGAAGAAACAAAAAAATTCTGTTCTCTCTACACCCACTTTCCAAGACATATTATACTACTTCTTTTTCTGTTTTACAAGTGACAAATTACAAAAATTGGAGTGTATTTTTGTTGGAACAACATTGCCAAAACAAAAATTG
>CACYDP010000100.1 GCA_902773135.1 uncultured Ruminococcus sp. | reverse complement strand
CATCATTATCACAAGTACGACGAGTGGAACGGCAAGGGCATTGAAATATACCGCAAACGCTGCCATTGCAACTGTAAACACGCCTTGTAATGTTTTGTTGTCCATTTTTCAACCCCCTATCAAAGTATAATTTCCAAGCGACACATACGAATTTCCGTCCGCTGTGATGATCTCATTTGCCGGAACATAACTGCAATCATACAGCACGCTTGTCTTTCCTGAAATTGTCGCACCGTCGGCTGTTTTGAATACTTTGTTTTTCAGTATTTCAATTTTACGCAGGTCGTCATTTCTGTATGTAAATCGGTTGTGGAGATTGGCAGTAGTGCCGTTTGAAAACGTGAACTGATTTTCATAGGCACGGATTAATGAACTATTTGAAAACGCAGCCGCTGAAATCTCTTCATTTTTCAGGGTACATATTTCTGCTTTTACCGCTGAAGTACAGTCTTTCAGCAGCAGATTGACCGCACCGTTTCCGTAACATATCTCGTAGCTCCACAAGCGGCGGCTGATTGTCGTACAGGGCAGACTGTAATTTTCAAACTGTAAAGTGCCAAATGTCTCAGAAATTCCTGCCGAATTAGTAAAAGTAATATTATAGCCGTAAGAATTGGATTCCAACACAGCGGCACGTTCCATCCTTAGTGGAAATTCATCAAGAATATTCAGAATAAAAGCCGGCTTGCCGCCTGTTTCCGCAAATTGTTCCTCAAGTGTTGACGTATCACAGGTAATATGCGGACAATCCGCTGTGACGTTATTGATAAAAGTTTTGATAAAATTCAGCTCATTGGTAGTGGTCTGAATGGTTCGATTAATATATGTCATTCACAAATTCCTCCTTATAATGATAACAGCGGATAAAAAACGTAATTTACAAGGTCAAACAGTCCCCTGCTGTTTTCATCGGAAATACACGGAACGTAATATCTCAACAAATTCCCGCTGTCATAAATTTTCATTGTATAAATGTCCGTATTTGCCGCACCTGTTACCGTTCCCGCCTGATTTAAAGCACCAATGTAAAGATTCAAATCCGTAGTGATTGTCACTCCTGAAAATTCTTTTTTCAGTTCTCCATCGACATTGATTCCTGACTTGCTCATCACGATTTGATGACGTTCATTGGCGACTGTAAAACTGTAATTGGAATTACTGCCAATTCGGGGATAATAGGCTGTTCTCGCCATATTAACATTCAGCGAAAACGCATTCTGATTGCTTGCTTTTCTCGAACCGAATACCCACGCATTGGCTGTGTCGTTCATTTGGTGGTCAATTTCAACAACTGTTTCAACTGTCGGCACTACTCCCGAATCAATGTAATGACTGCCGTCAAAGCTTAGTTTTTGAGTAAACGCATAGTACGTCCCATTGACAGAAAGACCGGTGATTCCCTTCTTCTCTGTCATATCCTCCATCAATGTCTTATCACAGCCGTAAATATCATAATAGTAATCACATTCCACCGGTTCGGGCGGCGGCGGAATCTCCGGCAAACCGAAAGTTCCTGTCAGCTCCGCTATTTCGTTAATATAACCGATAAGCACTGTCAATCACTCCTGACAACCGATTCGACAATTTCCATTCTTGTCGAGCCTATAATTTTAATCATCTCATGATCGCTTCTGACCAGAGCGATGTCATACCAATATGCTCCCTGCGGAATATCTGTTTCTTCCGTACGCAGTGTCAGCAAATAGCCGTTGACGTGTTTATCATCGACGGTGATTTCTTTTTTCAGAATATACGCCGTATTCAACGGATTTTTTTTCATTCCGAAAACCAGTTTTTCACCGTCTTTCAATGTATAATATTCATCACCATTTTGAATGATGATTTCCGTAATAAACATACGGTTCTGAGGAATACAAAGCTCATTATTCACAAAATCACTCCTAAGATTAATTAAAAAGCATTCCGTTTGGAACACTTTTCAATATTCCCCCCAAAAATAAAAAAATTTGACCCGAAAAGGTCAAATTCAAAAAAATATTTTTTTGGTAGTACAAAAATTCCCCCTAAAAAATTCCCGTGCAAATCGAAATCTGCACGGGAAGGAGCTTGTTACCTATTTTATTATTCCGTACGCAAAGCTGTAACAGGGTCTTTGTTGGCAGCTTTTTTGGACGGTATCAGACCACCTATCAGCGTAAGAATGACACTCAAAACAACCAGTATGATTCCTCCGTCTAAAGGCAGTATAGCGTTGACCGTATCTGTTCCGGCTATGGAGTGTATCAGCATATTGATCGGAATCAAAAGCAGCAAATTGATACCTATTCCCATCAATCCGGAAAACAGTCCTATAATAAATGTTTCGGCATTAAATACCTGAGAGATGTTTCTCTTTGAAGCACCTATGGCTCTGAGGATACCAATTTCCTTGGTACGTTCCAGAACCGAAATATAAGTGATAATACCTATCATAATAGATGATACAATCAGCGATACCGCTACAAATGCAATCAGAACATAAGAAATCACGTTAACAATTGTTGTTACGGAAGACATCAGAAGTCCCACATAATCGGTATAGGTAATCTGGTCTTCCTGATCCACTTTGCTGTTATATTTTTCGATACATTCCGAAACGGAATCTTTTGCATCAAAACTGTCGGTATAAATATTAATCGAAGTCGGTGCATCAAGACTTATCACACCGAATGTTTCAAGGTTATCTTCATATGTTCCCGATGAAATATACTGATCATACATTGCCACCAGAATTTCTTTATCCGTTTCGGCGATCATATCGTCCAACATAGCAGCAAGCATTTCTTCCATTGAAGCCTGTGATTGCTGAGGATTCATATTTGCCTGCGGCTGCTGTGCCTGCTGCGGATTTGTACTTGTCTGCAGCTGTTGTGCCTGCTGCGGATTTGTACTTGTCTGCGGCTGTTGTGCCTGCTGCGGATTTGTACTTGTCTGTGGCTGTTGTGCCTGCTGCGGATTTGTACTTGTCTGTGGCTGTTGTGCCTGCTGCGGATTCGCACTTGTCTGTGGCTGTTGTGCCTGCTGTAAAACTTCTGATACATCTCCGCCTGTTGCGGTGATCATCTGCTGTGTTAATGCAGCTTTTTCACTGACACCAAGACTGTCCACATAAGATTTCAGATCTTCTATTTTTGCATCATCATCTGACGGAGCAAATTTCACACCATTGATAATATTAATATCCTTGCTGTTTTTCTGTGCTTTTACCACATCGCTGTTGTTGGATACATTGATGATATAATCAGTAAGTTCCTGTGTATAGCCAAAAACACCGTCTAACGATGTATATACCGCATCTTCTTTGGGACGTATTACGGCAGAAATGTTCAGCTTGACTGCTGAATTCATCAATTTTTCCATTTTTTCGGTATTTTCCTTAACGCACTCATATTTTCCATCTTCGGACTTAATATAAGTATCACAATCGGGAATCAGATAAAGATCCTGCTGACAAATATCTTTATAAGACCATTTTCTGTCTTTCAATTCCACTTTTTCATTATTTTCTATTTTCTTAACAATATCTTTATATTCTTTTGTCGGCAGAAAACCGATTGCATAAAGAGCGGTGGTAGAGATTTCATTATTTTCGTCCAGAATCAAAACGACATCATTATATTCGCCGGGCCATTCACCGTAAAGCAGATCATAATTTTCTTTGACGGTATCGCTGATACCCTTGCCGTTTTTTCCGGGGAGAATCTGGGTAAAATTCGTATTACTCTGATAATCGCTCATAAAGCTCATACTCATTGCCATTCCTCGTTTGTTAGATGAAATCGCCATTCTTTCGGTTTCATCGTCGGTAAGAGTAGAGCCGTCAGTATTGACAAAAGTACCGTCACTGTCCTTTGTGTAAACGCCGAAACGTGTCTGATACGTATAGACAACACCGTTTTCGCCGAGATATTGATGAATATCACTTTTAGGATTGTCAAGATATTCCTTGAATTTAGTAAGATTATTTTTTGTAATGCTTGCCGTCACCTCGGAAATCATTTCAAGTGATTGGTTATCCGAATAGACCTGATCAAGCTGATGGTCAATTTCCTTATCGCCGATATTTTCTTCGTGAATATTCATAATAGACGATAAATCCATTGTTTTGGCATCAATGGTAATCGGATAGGACGACATCGTACTTTTTTGAATATCAGTGATATAGGTGTTGACACCATTTGAAAGTGACAGTATCAATGCTATACCGATAATACCGATAGAGCCTGCAAAAGATGTGAGAATCGTTCTTCCCTTTTTGGTTCTGAGGTTGTTAAAGCTGAGTGCCAGAGAAGTCAAAAATGACATTGAAGCCTTGCCCAATTTTTTATGTACAGGTTCTTTCTCTGTTTTTTCGGGTTCATAAGGATTGCTGTCGCTTTTTATTTTGCCGTCACGCAGTTTGACGATACGGGTTGCATATTCTTCAGCGAGTTCGGGGTTATGTGTTACCATAACGACCAATCTGTCTTTAGCGACTTCTTTCAGAAGTTCCATTACCTGAATACCCGTTTCGGTATCCAGAGCACCCGTAGGTTCGTCCGCCAACAGAATATCGGGATTATTGACCAACGCACGTGCAATAGCGACACGCTGCATCTGACCGCCTGAAAGCTGATTAGGACGTTTATGAAATTGATTGCCCAGCCCCACTTTTTCAAGAGCCTGTTTGGCACGTTTTTTACGTTCGGAGCGTGACACGCCGGAAATCGTCAAGGCAAGTTCCACATTAGAAAGAATATTCTGATGTGGGATCAAGTTATAACTCTGAAACACAAATCCGATCGTATGATTTCGATAAGCGTCCCAATCACGGCTTTTATATTTCTTGGTAGAAATATCATTGATGATCAGATCACCGCTGTCATAACGGTCAAGACCGCCGATAATGTTCAGTAAAGTGGTTTTACCCGATCCGCTTGGACCCAGAATTGCCACAAACTCATTATCCCTGAGGTTCAGTGACACATCATCAAGAGCCGTCTGTATCAGATCGCCTGTTTTATACTTTTTCTTAATATTCCTGATTTGAAGCACTAAAAAAATACCCCCCTTAAAATTGCTGGCATTTCTATAAATGTATTGGTATGCCGAACAGATTTATTATATTTGATTTCAATATTTGTGTCAAGCAGAATGAGCAAATAGTGAATAGTATTTTTAGTGTTTTTTCATTATGATTTTTTGCATAGACGATACGGCTTATCTTTGTCTTAACTATTTTTGTTATCGGCTATGGGTTCTTGTGAAAGGGGATTGGGAAACCCCTCCGGGAACGGAACAAGTCATTCCTTTGCATATAGTTTGTCGTGGTCTGAAAGCCGGGGCGGCTCTGCCCCCCTAATCCCCCGCAAGCCTTTGAAAAGGCTTGACCGAAACTTTCGATAATACTCTTATCCAGTAAATGAAGAGAAATCAATCAGTAAATTCTAAGGCAACTTGATGAGAGCAAATTGTCCCGTGCGGTCACGCACCGCCGCTCCGCCGAAACTTTCGATAATACTCTTATCCAATGTGTTCCGCGATTAGCCAATTAGCTTTCCGTATTATCTTTTAACGCGAATTGACAGCGGAGGCACTCCGCCGCTCCGCCGCTTTGATACCGTCAACAGCTGCGGACATAATTCCACCGGCATAGCCTGCTCCCTCTCCACACGGATATAGACCTTTTAAAGATACAGACTGCATCGTTTCATCACGAATCATCCGTACCGGTGACGAACTCCTGCTTTCTACTGCCGTAAGCACAGCATCTCCATCAGCAAACCCGTGCAGCTTTGTATCAAAAATTTTGATACCCTCTCCGATGGATTCTGTCATAAAATCAGGAAAAATCTCATTCAGAGCCGATAACTCCGTCCCCGGCTGATAACTTGGTATCACCGAACCCAATGCCGCAGATTTGGTTCCGTTAAGAAAATCACACACCCTTTGCACAGGAGCATAATAATTCTGACCGCCTGCGATAAAGGCTTTGCTTTCCAGTTTCCTTTGCAGCTTCACCCCTGCCAATATCTCTTCACTTCCAAAATCAGACGGATTGATTCCTACTAATAATGCAGAATTGGCATTGACTCCATCACGAGCAAATTCACTCATACCGTTTGTGACAAGATGATTTTTTTCGCTTGCTGCCGCTACAACCGTTCCTCCCGGACACATACAAAAGGTATAAACACCCCTGCCGTTTTTGAGATGAGCCGCTAATTTATAATCCGCTGCCGATAAATACGGACTGCTGCAAAAATCCCCGTACTGTGCAATATTGATATTTTTTTGAAGATGTTCAATCCGTACTCCCATTGCGAAAGGTTTTTGCTGCATTACAATTCCGCTTTGCAAAAGCATTTCAAAAGTATCTCTTGCACTGTGACCGATCGCAAGGAGAACGGTATTGGTTTCGATGATGCGTTTTTCTCCTTTTGAAATCACTTCAATTCCCGTCAATACACCGTCACGGCTTTTGATACCGGTCATCTGTGTTTCAAAAAACACTTCTCCGCCCAGAGAGAGAATATCGTTACGGATATTTTTGATGGTGTTTTTCAGCATATCCGTACCTATATGCGGCTTTGCAAGATATAGAATTTCTTTGGGTGCTCCGTGAGCGACAAATTCCTCCAGAACTTTTCTGATGCGTATATCTTTTGTTCCCGTAGTCAGTTTGCCGTCAGAAAATGTTCCTGCTCCTCCCTCACCGAATTGTACATTTGATATTTCGTCCAAATCGCTGCCGCTCCAAAAACGGGCAATATCCGAGGTACGCCTGTCCACATCACGTCCACGCTCCACAATGATTGGTCTTTGACCTGCCTGAGCAAGCACAAGTGCCGCAAATAATCCGCACGGACCGCTGCCTACAATGACAGGACGTGTTTTAGAGGGAGCACATTTTGGAAATGTATATTGATATTCCTTGACAATGTTGGCACTCTTGCATCTTTTTTCGGCTCTGGATTCACTTTTTGCACCACCGTAAATTGTCACGTCTACACTGGAACGAAAACAAACAGCATTCTTTTTTCTTGCGTCCGTACTTCTCTTATAAATTTCAGCCGATTCAATTTCAGAAACGGAAATATTCAGTTTTTTGGCTGCCGCTTTTTTCACGGTTTCCTGATCGTAATCAAGCGGCAATGTTATATCATTGATTCTAAGCATTTTTTCCTCACATTATTTCATAGATTTAACAGGTACAGCGGCACTGCCGAATGCAAAGTGCAGATTATATCCTCCACAGTCGCCGTCAACATCAAGAAGTTCTCCTATGATAAAAAGATTTTCGATGCTTTTCGACATAAGTGTTTCAGGATTCACATATTGAGAACTGATTCCTCCCGCACTTACCTGTGCTGATTGATAACTGTCTGTTACAACAGGCGTGAATACAAAGTTCTTTGCGGCATAGGCAAGTTTTTTAATATCGTTATCAGAAAGTGCCGTGCATTTTTTGGAAGCCAGCGAACAATATTGTGCAACAGATTGAGCAAGTTTTCTGTTAAGAGCCGCCGAGAGCAGATCCGAAGCCTTTCCATCGGAAAAGATTCTTTTACAGCGAAAAAGATAGGCACATAATTCTTGATAAGAAAAGTCGCTCATTACATCAACCGATATGCTGATTTTCTGATACGGTTTTCCGCTGATTTTTCCGAGCATAAAAAATTCGTTGACAAATCTTGAAATTTCAAAAACACAGATTCCCGAAAGACCATTGTCGGTAAACTGTATTTCTCCGAAACGCTTTTTGATAGTTTCTTTATCTGCTGTCAATGTCACACTGCCTTTGGCACGAACACCTTTGAGATTTTTATATTTTTCTTTTGCGGAAACGGGCGACAATGCCGGAAAAAGCGGTGTTGACCTGATTCCGAATTTTTCAAGCATACGATAACCGCTGTCGTTGGCACCGAGCAGTGATGAAGCTCTTGACCCTGTTGCGAATACCACATATTGTGCCTTTACGGAGAATGTCTCCGACTCAATCAAAAAAAAGCCGCCGCTTTTACGGATAGTTTTGATTTTAAAATCGCATAATTCCTCTACACCGAGTTTTTCACATTTCAGCCGCATACAATCCAACACCGTTGATGCCTGATTGCTGTAAGGATATACCCTGCCCTCACTGTCGTCACGAAAGAGCAATCCCATACTGCCGAAAAATTTCTCGACATCTTCTGAACCGAATCCCGACAGCACGGAACGAATAATGGCTTTATCCCCGTAATAATGTTCAGACGAAAGATGGCGGTTGGACAAATTGCATCTGCCGTTGCCCGTTGCCAGAAGTTTTCGTCCGGTTCTTGCCTGACGTTCTATGATCAAGGTACTTCCGTATCCGAGTTTTGAAGCACATTGCACAGCACACGCAAGTCCTGCTGCTCCTCCGCCGATAATGGCTGTTTTCACATTTTTATATTCCATAACATACACCTGCTGACTGACAGAATTTCCGAATTGATATTATATTAACATATCTTGACGAATTAAGCAACAGGCTCAAAGTCCCGAAAAAAACTCCCACGCCGATTTTATCAGCGTAGGAGTTGAACAGCCGGATCAACAGAATATTAATCGGCATTTGCTTTAGCGATCTCATCAATTTGATCACGTATGTTCAGAAACGCATCGGTAACGATGGGGTCGAATTTTTTGCCTCTTTGTTCCTGAATACTGTCAAATACAACAGAGGTCGGCACGGAATCTTTATAAGCTCTTTTGGCAACCAGTGCATCAAAATAATCGGCGATCGTCATAATTCTTGCACACAGCGGGATCTCTTCGCCCTCTATTCCGTACGGATAACCCGAACCGTCCCAACATTCGTGATGGTACAAAGCAACGGATTTGGCAACTTTCAGGAAGTCGCTGTCCTCAATATCCGCCATAGATTCCTCAATGATTTTTTTGCCGTTGACCGTATGATTTTTAATCGTTTCAAATTCCTCTTTCGTCAGCCTGCCGGGCTTGCAGAGAATCGCATCGGGAATGGTGATTTTTCCGATGTCGTGAAGAGGTGCGGAAAGTATCGTGTCGTGCATATATTGTTCCGTCAATATATCGGCATAGTCACCGCTGCGTTTGAGTTCTTTGACCAGTACTTCCACATACTCACTGGTACGTTTTACGTGTTTTCCGGTGCTGCCGTCACGTGCTTCAATAATATTCGCAAAGCCTATGATAATTTCATTCTGCATTTTTTCAATGGCATTGTCTTTTTCGGTAACACTTTCATCAAGCATACTTCTTTTCTCGTCTACGGAATAGAATACACGGCTGGTATATATTGCTGTGATTAAAAAACTCATAGAACAGTTGACAATCAGCAAAAGTGTATTGACAATATCAGGGAAAAAATGATGCGGCTTATAATCATTAAAATATATGACCATAAATATAAATGCAAAAGAAGCAGCAATAATAATGAAGTTCCTGAGAAATTTGATTAATTTTCCTTTTTTTCGTATAAACACCGTCATAAAAATCAGCGGTATCATCAGATACTGAAATCCGGACGACAATCCGAACAAGGCAATGCTGCATATCTGATGCAGGAACAGTTCAAATACCGTCAGCAAAGTACAGGGCAGCCACGAACCTTTGAAATATTTCAGCAGTATGACAAAGGTGGCATAAAGAATAACCCCCACCGCATCAAAAAGCTGAAACATACTGATATTGAAAAAAGAAAATACCACCAGATAGAATGCGTGCAGCAGCAGACATATCAGAAAAAACATATTCAGAGGTGCAGAAAATGCCGCATAGTCGGCATAATCTTTATCTTCGTTATAGGCAGGAGTTCCCACAAAAAAATTGACTAATTTATTATTGTTCATATTAAAATGCGAATGCCAAAGCAACGCTCTCCTTTATTTATTTAAAGAATAATAAAATTATCCGATATGTACTATTATACTATAAGTTTTTCATTTTAGCAATAGCAATTTGTAATTTTTGCCTTTTATGATGATACGGAGGTGAATCAGATGTTTATCAACATCAAAATCAGTAAAAATATGATTACCGTGATTCTGATTATTGCTTTGGCATTGTCAGTATTTTCAAGTATCCGGGCAGTGTCATCGGTAACATCTCAGGCAGAGGCAGAACCCCTTACGCTCCCGATTATTATGTATCATGGACTGCTCGACAAACCGGATCGTGAAAATGACTATATGATAGATGTGCAGTATTTTGAGGAGGATTTAAAATATCTTCGACAAAACGGTTTTCATACCGTTCTGACAGAAGAAGTCATTCAATATTTTGAAAAAGGTGAACCACTTCCAGAAAACCCAATAATGCTCACTTTTGACGACGGATATTACAATAATTACCTCTATGCCTATCCCCTGTTAAAAAAATATGGATTCAAAGCGGTGATCTCTCCCATTGGCATCACTGCCGACAATGAAGAGATTGCCGAAAATCAAGGCGAAAGAAGAAAAAGTCCTTTTTATACACAATGCAGTTGGGCGGAATTAAAAGAAATGCAGGACTCGGGTGTTTTTGAAATACAAAACCATACTTATAATCTCCACAAAATCGGAGAAAGAAAAGGGGCAGCTGCCATATCGGGAGAAAGTGAAAAAGCCTATGAAACATTATTAAAAGCTGACCTGAATCTGTTCAGCAAGAAAATGAAGGAGCATCTCGGCAAAAAACCGACCGCCTTTGTCTATCCTTTCGGAGCAAAAAGTGAAACCACTCTTGATATTGTCAAAAGTCTGGGTTATCGGGCAGTGTTTGACTGTGAAGAAAAAATCAACATTATATATCACTCCGATCAGCTGTATTCACTTCATCGTTTTTTGCGTCCGAATCACCTATCATCAAAAGACTTCTTCGTGAATACATTAGGTATAGGCTGATGCCTTAAATTATCATCGGAGGGATTTTATGCCGAGAATTTTTCTCAGTCCGTCAACCCAGGAGTATAACCCGTATGTCAACGGCGGCAATGAAGAGTATTATATGAATCTGATTGCCGACGCTCTGATACCTTATCTGGAAGCAAGCGGCATCGAATATACACGCAATGACCCGTCCAAAACAGTGGGAAATTCCATCAGAATGTCCAACAGTGGAAATTACGACCTGCATCTTGCCCTTCATTCCAATGCCGCACCTCCGGATACAGCAGGAAAAATAAGAGGGTCACAGGTTTATTATTATCCGTCCTCTTCACAGGGAGAACGGGCAGCCAATATTTTTGCCAACAACCTGAAAGAAATCTATCCCGATCCCGAAAAGGTAAAAACTGTTCCCACTACTTCACTTGTCGAAATTATGCAGACAAAAGCTCCTGCTATTCTGATAGAAATCGCCTATCACGATAATCCTCAGGACGCAGAATGGATACGGGAAAATATAGGAGAAATTGCAAAAAATCTTTCGGTTTCCACTGCCGATTTTTTAGGCATTCAGGATCGGAATCCATCTGCCGCCAAAACAGGTATTGTGGCAACGCAAAGAAGTGCACTCAACCTTCGTGATGAAGCCTCTGTCAACGGAAACATTATCGGCAAAATACCCAGAGGAAGCACCATACCGATACTCGGACAGGACGGCGATTGGTATCTGACGTATTTTGAGGGAAAAAGAGGATATGTCAGCTCCCGATATATTGATACAGAAAGTTAAATAGCTTAAACTTGATATTGGTTATTAATTTTATTATTTTATTTAATAAAAATCTTTACAAACAAATAAAAATATGTTATATTTGATGATAAACAGAACTGAAGTATTTTCATTCAGCCGCTCGGCTAAAATGTTTTGCCGGGTGTTGTCAGGAGATGAAAAATCAAATGAAACATAATTTCAGTGCAAAACGTGAAGCGATCTATCAGACACTTTCTTCGACCAGAACACACCCCACTGCCGAATGGGTCTATCAGCAGCTGAAACCCTCTATCCCCGATCTGAGTCTTGGTACGGTATACCGCAATATTGCCGTCCTGCGTGAAATGGGACTGGCAAAATCAATCGGTATATTCGGCGGTCAGGAACGTTTTGATACAGATATGTCACAGCATTCTCATTTTGTATGTAAAAAATGCCATAAAATCATTGATGTTCCCGGTGGGAAAAAATTTGTTGATAAAAATATCTATACCTTTATAGAAAATGAATGTAATGCAGATGTGGAAAGCCACAGCATTATGTTTTACGGGATTTGCGGAAACTGCAAGAACCCCCGGTAAGAGAATATCTGTATCGTGTTGATACTGATAGATATACAGGTACATTGTACCATCAAAAATTCTAAAAAACGGAGGATACCAAAATGAAAAAATTTGTCTGTTCAGTATGTGGCTATGTTTACGAGGGTGAAGAGGCTCCGGAAGTATGTCCTGTATGCAAAGCTCCCAAATCAAAATTTAATGAATCAAAGGCTGATGCTTCCTATGCAACTGTTCACGAGGTAGGTGTTGCAAAGGGTGTTGACAAAGAAATCTACGACGAACTGGTTGCTAACTTTAACGGAGAGTGCAGCGAGGTAGGTATGTATCTTGCAATGGCAAGACAGGCAGACCGTGAGGGCTATCCTGAAATTTCGGCTGCATTTACCAAATATGCTTTTGAAGAAGCCGAACACGCAGCAAAATTTGCCGAACTGCTCGGTGAAGTGCTCACAGACAGCACTAAGAAAAATCTTGAAATACGTGTTGATGCCGAAACAGGTGCTTGTGCCGGCAAATTTGAACTGGCAAAGAAAGCAAAGGCTCAGAATCTGGATGCAATCCACGATACTGTTCACGAAATGGCGAAAGATGAAGCTCGTCACGGTGCAGGTTTCGCAGGACTGCTCAAGAGATATTTCGGCGAATAAGCAACAACAGATTTCAAAATATATGATGTAAATGACAAAAACATCGTATGACCGGATTCTTTCGTCATACGATGTTTTTTTCAAAATAAATGGGCAATAGCATTCACGGCAATACAGCACAAAATGCCGCACAATGTTGGAATCATCAATGACAGCAGCGTCCATCTGAAACTCTTTGTTTCTTTGAACACCGTCATACAGGTAGTGGCACACGGAAAATGCATTAATGTGAAAATTATCATACATATAGCAGTCGTTGCCGTCCAGCCGTTTGCAGCCAATATATCGTGAAATTGAGTCAGGTTATTATCAGTTCCCCCAGTATAGATCATCAAAGCGATTGGCAGAACAATTTCATTAGCAGGAAATCCCAGTATAAAAGCTGTCAGTATCACTCCGTCAAGACCCATCAGCCGTGCAAACGGATCCAAAAAGTTGGTGATATTCATTATCAGCGTTTTATCTCCTATACTGATATTGGCAAGCAGCCATATGATCATTCCCGCGGGTGCTGCTACCGTAACGGCTCTTCCGAAAACAAAAATGGTTCTGTCACAAAGTGAACGTATCAATATTTTAAAAATTTGCGGACGCCGATATGGAGGAAGTTCAAAGATAAATTCTCCGCATTGGTCTTTCATCAACAGCCCAGACAATATTTTCGTGACCGCCATCGATACAGCAAGACTGAGCAGGACGGCTAAGGCAACAATCGCCGTACATAAGACCGGCTTTAATGCCAAAGGCATACTTCCTGCCATCAATAATGATGCAATCGTGATAAGTGTCGGAAAACGTCCGTTGCACGGCACAAAGTTGTTGACCGCAGCCGCAATATTTTTCTCTCTTTCGGACGAAAAGATTCTGCACCCCGTTACTCCACAGGCATTACAGCCAAAACTCATCATCATTGTCAACGATTGTTTGCCGTTGGTACCGACTTTCTGAAAACATCTGTCAAGATTAAAAACGATCCTCGGAAGGTAGCCAAAGTCTTCCAGAAAGCCGAACAGCGGAAAAAAGATCGCCATAGGCGGCAGCATTACGGCAGCGACATCAGAAAGTGTGCCGTACATTCCGTCAATCAAAATTCCCCGGACAAAATCCGGAACAGCCAAACGGTCCGCCGCATCATAAAGGATATTCCCGAAAGAAGCAAATAATCGTGACAGCCATTCCGATGGAGCATTCGCCCCTATTATTGTGATATAAAAAATCAACGCAAGCAGCAGAATCATTATGGGAATTCCCGTGGCTTTTGAGGTAAACAGCCAATCAATTTTTCTGTCACGGTCACGATAGGTCTGTTGGCTTTTAACACATAACCGATAGATTCGTTCACATCTTTTCACTTTATCTTCTGCAATTGTATCGGAAATATTTTGGCACTTTAAAAATTTATCACATTTTTCAAAAGCTCGTGTTAATGCTTCTGATGATTCGATCTGATATTTTTTCAGAACCGTTTCTCTTGTGTCCTGCTCCAGCAGTTCGAGAGAGATTTTCCTTCTTTTGCGGCTGTCATTGATCCCCAATGATGTTTCAATCATAGATACCGCTGTTTCTATATCGTGATGATGAGGCGTTTTGATAAAATATGTTTTTTGTTGTCCGTTTACTACGGAAAATATGGTTTTTTTTAATTCGTCCAGCCCTTTTCCCGAACGTGCGGCTGTCGGTACCACCGGCACACCGGTTTGAAGTGAAAGTTCATCAATATCAATTTCTATTCCCTTTTTTTGTGCTTCATCGATCAGATTCAGACAAATAACAGCTTTTGAAGTAAGCTCCAGCACTGTCAATACAAAATTCAGATTTCTTTCAAGACAAGAAGCATCTGCCACAATGATCACTGCATCGTACTGTTGATTCATAATGGCATCATTAGCGGCAAATTCATCAGCAGAACCCGACTCAAGCGAATATGTACCCGGCAAATCGGTTAAGGTAAATTCGCACTGTTCATATCTGAAAAAACCCTTTGCGGTAACCACTGTTTTTCCGCTCCAGTTGCCCGTATGCTGTTTCATTCCTGTCAGAGCATTAAAAACCGTGCTTTTTCCGACATTCGGATTTCCTGCAAGCAAAATGTGAAAAGATTTTTTGGCATTTTCGATTTCCAATTCAATCCCACCGTTCAATATTGATTTTGAGGTTTTCGGCTGATTTTAATGGTACAGGCATCAGATTTTCTCAGAGCGATCACACTTCCTCTGAAAAAATAGGCTTTTGGATCACCGAGAGGACTTTGATTGACCACTGTGATTTTTGTGCCTTTGATCAGACCCAATGCCATCAGACGTCTGCGTTTTTCGGCAGTCAGCGGAAGCGTATCAACATAACCGCTTTCCCCTACATTCAGCATATCAAGACCCATCAGTTCACCATTGATCATAACCATTCTCCTCTTCCGTGATGATACTTGCAAAAGTTTTTACTTTCATATAGTATGTTCAAAATCCATATTTGACACCAATTGTTGCTTTTCACCCCAAATACAAAAAATGATGCTGAGTTATCTTTATTATCACATTCATTCTGTGTTGACATTTCGGCATTTTTGTGTTATATTGTAACAAATTGAAACCAATCACCATCATTTGAGATGATCATGATGATAAGGAGCTAAATAAATATGGAATTAATACAAAGTTTTTCCGTAGATCATACAGCGATTGTTCCCGGCATTTTTATCAGCCGTGTGGATCAAGTCGGCAGCGGTATCGCTACTACCTATGATATAAGACTAAAAAAGCCGAACAGAGAGCCGGTCATTGATGTAGCGGCAATGCACTCGCTCGAACACATCATCGCCACTTTTCTTCGGAATGATCCCGACTGGAAAGACGAAGTGATTTACTGGGGTCCAATGGGTTGTCTGACCGGATTTTATCTCATTTTAAAAGGTAACCGCTCTCCTCAGGAAATTTACGAACTGATAGTAAGAGCTTTCCAATCGGTAAACGATGCAGAGGACGTTCCCGGTGCCACACCGGAAAACTGCGGACATTACCTTATGCACAATCTTGCGATGGCAAAATGGTACGCAGCAGCATTTACGGATTACCTCGAAGCAAACTCCGGAAAGTCTGAAATCTTTGAATATCCGAGAACGGAGCGGCTTGTAACAGATGCCGGACAACATTTCTATGATTCGTGAAAATGCCGATTATGCAACGGTCACGTTTATAAAAAAACACATTGATGATTGAAGTTGTAAATAGTTATCGACACACTGCAAAAAAGAGCTGTTCTAATAAAAGAACAACTCTTTTTCTATGTAGGCAGTTCAATTGAGTAGGAGGCTACCCAGCCGACCTCTCACCACCGTGCGTACTGTTCGGTACACGGCGTGAGGGTAGTTTGAGTGCAGTACCTTGTATCTGTCAAGTATGTCATCATACCCGACAGATACAAGGTATTCGTTTGTTAACGACCTATGCAGAATGTGACTGTCGGCAATTCTTGTATGCGGTTGGTGGTTGTGACACTACTGATGTGTTTTTCTGTTGATAAACTTTGTTTTGTATTTGGAATATACAATCGTCTGGTCCTTATAAAGACCGTAATATCCGGACATAAAATAACTTACGGCTACGGCAATCAGAAAGTAATGGATTCCTCCTGCCCCGAAAAGTTCAAAGCTGATCAGCATTGACGTGATGGGACAGTTGGTAACGCCGCAGAACAACGCAATCAATCCCACAGCGGCACATACTGACGGTGAAAACCCGATAAATGCTCCGTAAGTACAGCCGAATGTTGCACCTATAAAAAACGATGGAACAATTTCTCCGCCTCGGAAACCGGCTTCGATGGTAATTGCCGTAAAGATCATTTTCACAAGAAAGGCATACGGAACGGCTTCACCATTGATCGCCCTTTCAATAACGGCAATACCGGCACCGTTATAGTCCCTTGTCTGAAAAAGCAGCGTCAGCACAACAATGACACAGCCTGCTAAAAAAATTCTGATATATGGGTTTTTCAGATATTTTCGGAACAAATCCCCTGTTGAGTGAAGCATTATAACAAACACAATGCTGATCACGGCACACAAAATAGAAAGAGCTATCATTTCCACAGTCGTAAGCGGTGTCAGTTCCGGAAACACAATACCGCTGAAATCATCGCCGTGTATTCCGAAATTCGATGCAAAATAGGAGGCGATCAAGGAGGAAAATGCACACGGAACCAGTGCCGCATAGTACATAATGCCTACACTCACCACTTCCATTGAAAATACCGCAGCTGCCATCGGTGTACCGAATAAAGCTGCAAATGCCGCACTCATACCACATAATACCACTACTCTTTTATCCGCATCGTCAAAACGCATCCATCTTCCCAACTGATTGCCGATACTTCCGCCCAACTGCAAAGCAGCACCTTCACGTCCTGCGGAACCTCCGAAAAGATGGGTCAATATCGTAGTCACAAATATAAGAGGTGCCATTCTGAACGGTATTTCACTCTGTGCGTGTACCGTTGACAATACCAGATTGGTTCCTTTATCGTTTTTATATTTGAAAATACTGTACAAAAATACCGTTACAATTCCTGCCAGCGGCAGAAACAGGATAATAAAGTCATTCTTGGAACGAAAATCGGTTACACTGTTCATCATAAAAGCAAATAATGTACTGAATCCCCCTACCGTCAGACCTGTTACCATCGAAACAAGTGTCCACTTGGCAAATCGGTAAATGTGTTGTATGGATTTTTTGGAATAGGTTTTGAACATCTTTACAGCTTTTAATTTTTCCATCATTTTCATACACCGCCTTTTTTATTCCGCAAGGCTTTTCATTCTGTTGAACTCGTCCTCATCAATCACCGCAACACCCAGAGTCTGAGCTTTTGTCAGTTTGCTGCCGGGGTCTTCACCCGCTAATACATAAGAAGTTTTTTTCGATACACTTGATGATACCTTGCCGCCGAATTTTTCGATCACCGCAGCAGCCTCGCTCCTTTTGTAATTTGGCAGCGTTCCCGTAATGACGAAAGTTTTGCCCAGAAACGGACTGTCTTCGCTGACGGTATATTCTTCGGTAAGATTCATTGTATTGATACCCAGCTGCTTAATTTCTTCCACCAGTTTTTTGGATTCTTCCAGGGAAAAATAGGCTGCTACACTCTCTGCCATTTTTTCTCCGTACCCCTCTATCGAAAGAATCTCCGTTATGTCCGCAGCCGCAATCTGATCCAGCGTTCTGAATTTGTCCGCAAGAAGTTTTGCTGCTTTCTGTCCGATATGCCTGATACCCAAAGCATATACAATGCGGTAAAGATCGTTCTTTTTGGAATTTTCAATGGCATTGATCAGATTATCCGCCGATTTGTCTTTTTTATTCTCCAGTGTTAAAATATCTTCTCTTTTCAGACGGTACAAGTCCAGCGGAGAGGATATTAGATTTTTTTCTGTCAATGCTTTGAGGATATTCTCACCAAGACCGTCAATATCCATCGCATCTCTTGAAACAAAATGTATCATATGCCGCATCAGCTGTGCAGGACAATCCGTATTGGTACATCTCAGAGCCGCCTCATCATTTTCATAGATAACGGGCGAACCGCAGGAAGGACATACTTTCGGCATTTCGTACGGTACGGAACCCTCCCGATGACTGACAACAGACACCACTTCGGGAATAATTTCTCCGGCTTTTCTGAGAATCACCCTGTCGCCTATCCGTATGCCCTTTTCCTTAATGAAATCTTCATTATGCAGTGTTGCCCGGCTGACTGTTGTTCCTGCCAGCGTAATGGGGGCAAAAATCGCCGTCGGTGTCAAAACGCCTGTTCTTCCGACATTGATTTCAATATCAAGTAATTCTGTTTCTTTCTCTTCGGGCGGGTACTTATAGGCTTCTGCCCATTTGGGAAATTTTGAGGTGCTGCCAAGGGTCTGTCTTTGAGAAAAATCATCAACTTTTATTACCGCACCGTCTATCTGAAACGGAAGCTGTCCACGCATTTCTCCTATTTCGTCTATTTTTTGAAGCACTTCTTCAACACTGCCGCAGCGATGATAAAAAGGCAGTACCGTAAAGCCCAGTTCACTCAGAAAATCCAATGACTGCTGATGACTGTCAAACTCTTTGCCCTCTGTTCGCTGAACATTGAAAACAAAAATATCGAGGTTTCTTGATTTTGTAACCTCCGCATCTTTCTGACGCAGCGAACCTGCAGCGGCGTTACGGGGATTTTTAAATGTTTTTTCTTCATTTTCTTCCTGCCGCTGAACAAGTCTTTCAAAACTCTCCACGGACATATAGACTTCTCCCCTGACTTCAATAAACGGGATATTCTGACGGAGTTTCATTGGCAAAGACCGGATCGTTTTCAGATTGTCTGTAATATCTTCTCCCACACGTCCGTCACCTCGTGTAGAACCCCTTACAAAGATACCGTCACGGTACTCTGCCGAAACAGAAAGTCCGTCAATTTTCGGTTCTACCACATATGAGGGATCAGAAACACTTTCTTCCACTCTTTTGCAGAAATCACGGATTTCATCGTGCGAAAAAGAATCGTGCAGACTTTCCATCGGAACAAGATGTTCAACGGGAGAAAATTTCTTTCCTGCCATTCCCCCTACTTTTTGCGTGGGAGAATCAGCGGAGATCAGTTCGGGATAGTCCGATTCCAGTTCCTCCAGTTTTCTGAGCATCTTATCATATTCAAAATCCGATATTTCGGGGGAATCCTGATTGTAGTACCGATCGTTATGATAATTGATCTGCTCTCTCAGCTGTTCCGCTTTCTGTTTTGCTTCGTTGATATTCATAAAAAAGTACACTCCCGTTATCAATGATTTGTCATAATGATATTATACTATTCCGCTGTCGTTTTTTCAATAAACAATTCTGAAATGATAGGGAATCCTCTCCGCTGTTTCCCTGAATATGACAGAATACCGTACAGCAAAATGATAAAATAGAACCAACGGGGGTGATACAGTGAAATATGATTTCAAGAACAATGTATTGACGGTCTATCTCAGCGGTGAAATCGATCATCACGGTGCCAGAAAAATCCGTGAAGAAACCGACAGTCTGATACAGCAAAACAAACCGGTACTGCTGAATATGGATTTTTCTGATGTCGGTTTTTCCGACAGCTCCGGAATCGGTCTGATTATGGGGCGGTATCGTCTGATGTCACTTTACGGCGGCAAAACCAAGGTCATTAACATACCCGAAAGACTGCGTTATGTGATGAATCTTTCGGGATTAAGTTCTTTGCATATAACTGATAAATGAGGTGAACATAATGAACAGTCAGAATGAAATGTCGCTGACCTTTGAGAGCAGATCTTCCGGCGAATCCTTTGCCCGCTCGGCGGTAGCATCATTCATCACATATCTTGACCCGACCGTATCGGAAATCAACGACATCAAAACCGCTGTCAGCGAAGCAGTGACCAACTGTGTGGTACACGCTTACAGAGATACTATCGGAAAAATATATCTTAACGTCAAAATTTTTGATCAAAATATGGTAGAGATCAAAATCCGTGACAAAGGCTGCGGAATGGAAAATATCAAGCAGGCGATGGAGCCTTTGTATACCACTGCTCCCGAAGATGAACGTTCGGGACTGGGCTTTACACTGATGCAGAGTTTTACCGACAGCGTAAAAGTACGGTCAAAAATCGGAAAAGGGACAACCGTCATATTGAAAAAAAGATTAAGTCCGAGGGTATAAATATGGGGCAGAACAATATTACAGCGGAAGATAATCTGGGTCTTGTTCATTCCTGTGCCAAACGTTTCAAAGGACGAGGCATAGAATATGACGATCTTTATCAGGCGGGCTGTCTTGGTCTGATCAAGGCGGCAGAGGGTTTTAAAGAAGAACTTGGGTATCGGTTTTCCACTTATGCCGTTCCGGTGATCATCGGAGAAATCAAACGTTTATTCCGTGACGGAGGTGCCATCAAAATATCACGCAGTCTGAAAGAACTGTCACTGAAAGTCAGCCGTGAAATACAGGACTTTTCTCTGCAAAACGGTTATGAACCGACCGTGACACAGCTGAGCGAAAAACTGAATGTTTCACCCGAAATGATCACGGAAGCCATCAGTGCATCTATACCTCCCGTATCGCTGACCATCAGCAGTGACAGCGGCGACTGTCAGAATGATATACCGATGATGCCGCCTGACGAAAATGTGACAGAAATACTTTCGCTTCAATCAGAAATCGAAAAACTTTCCGAAAACGACAAAAAACTGATACAGTTACGATTTTATCAAGGGCTTACCCAATCCGCTGCCGCAAAGATACTCGGTATGACACAAGTACAAGTATCCAGAAGAGAAAAGAAAATTCTTTTGTACCTGCGGAATCAATTATCTTAGCAGCGTGCGGTTTTTCCGATTATCCCAAAACGGTCCGACATTTTTCAGCTGTCGGACCGTTTTTTTACAGAGTGACTTTGATGGGTTGGGTTAAGTGAATATTTTCATCTATTTTTTCACCGGGCATTATCACAGGCACTCCCGGCGGACAAGGACAAGCTGTATCTGCCGCTGTGCGTCCTGCGGCATTTTCGGGGGAAACCGTTTCGCCGGGTGCCAGCATTGCTTCTCTCGGTGTGCAGATTTTTTCCGGAACAGCGGGAATATGTACGGAAAAAGAATGTCGTTTTGCAATGACCGGTAAATCTCTGACGGCTGTTTCCAATCTTGAAAAATCTTCTTCAGAATTAAACGGTGTGCAAATTAACACAGCATTTTCTCCGTCACAGAATTCGCAGTCAATGTGATGTTCCGCAAAATATTGTTCCTGCATTTTTCCTGAAATACCTGCCAAAGACGTATTAATACAGATTCTCAAAGGGTCGCACAAACCAAAGCGTTCGGGAAGGAGCAGATTTTTTTCTTCAGCAATCTTTTTGATATGCTTTGTTGTTTCTTCCAGCAACGTATAATCCCTTTTCCCGCTTCCGTTTAATAAATAATCACAGCACAGATCGATTGAACACATAATCGGATAAGACGGACTGGTTGAGCCAAAAAGCGACATTGATTCTTTGACATAACGTACTAAATCCGGATGATTGATATTGCATACCGCACCGCCTGTCAGAACCGGCAGAGTCTTATGAAGCGAACAAGCTGTCATATCCGCACCAAGATGAATCGGATGGAGATTTTCACCGCCGAAAGCTAAATGTGAGCCGTGTGCATTATCAACCATCAGAATGGCATTTTTGCGATGGCATACTTCCGATATGGCGGCTATGTCGCTGATCTCTCCGTAGTAGTTCGGACTGGTCAGATATACTGCTGATATATCGGGATTATCATTTAGTATTGTTTCAATGTCTTCTGCTTCCGTTCTTCCGGTAAACAAACCGCACTCACTTTTCGGATAGACCCACACAGGATCAATGCCGAGCAATGCCATTGTATTGACAGCACTCCTATGAGAATTTCTCGCAAATAACATTCGATGGGTTCGATGTCCCATACGCACCGAACGGTCAAAAGCCAGTTTAATCATTGTCTGAATGGCAAGTGTACAGCCTCCCGATGAAATGACAGTTCGCTCGGTATCAAAAAGACGAGATAAATTTTTTTCGGTTTCCAGTATGATCCCCTCTGCTTCATATAAAGCATCGGTATCGGGCAATTCGGTGAAATCAAGCCTCAGCAGTTCTTTTGGCAGAAAATCCGAGCATTTATGACCCGGCGTATGAAAAGACGAGCGATTCTCCTGCTGATGTTTGATTAATTGTGAATAAATCGGTGTATTCATAAGATTCCCCTTTATTTTGAATGATTTGACACAGACCGCATTCCGTTATATACTATTTATAAGTCTACTTCGGAGGTTGAAAATGACATATACGGAAGCAATGGAAAAAATCAATTCTCTGCTGATCTTCGGTATCAAACCGGGACTGCAAAGAATTCGTGAACTCATCGAAAGAATCGGTTCTCCCGATCAGCAATTAAAATTCGTACATATTGCCGGTACCAACGGCAAAGGCTCTGTTTCGGCACTGACAGCCAATACTCTAAAATGTGCCGGATATAAAACAGGACTGTTTATATCGCCGTACATTACGGATTTTCGTGAAAGATTTCAGATCAACGGCGAAATGATCAGCGAAGATGAACTGGTACAGGCAGTAGAAAAAATTTATCCGATCGCAGAAGCAATGAAACAAGAACAGAAAATCATCACCGAATTTGAATTCATTTTTGCTGTGGCTTTATATTGGTACGCACAGCAAAAATGTGATGTTGTTGTGCTTGAAACAGGGTTGGGCGGCCGCTTTGATGCAACCAATATCATTGATACCCCTCTGGTCTCCGTGATCACTTCCATTTCACTCGACCACACGGCGATACTCGGTGATACTTACGAAAAAATTGCCGCAGAAAAATGCGGTATCATCAAAAACGGCGGCATCACCGTTGCCTACGGCGAACAGCCGGGCAGTGTAATGGAACTGATCAGAAAAACGGCGGAAGAAAGAAACAATCGATTCTATATAGCGGACATTCATTCTGTCACCCCCCTCTCTTCCGACCTGCACGGTTCGGATTTCCTATTTACCAATTCTGTTTTTGACAATATCAGACTGCATATCCCCTTTATCGGCGAACATCAGTTGAACAATGCCGCCGCTGCCCTGTACACCATTTCGGCACTCAGGGAAAAAGGCATCACTATCAATGACGATGCGGTGCAAAAAGGTTTTGCAACGGTATTTTTCCCGGCACGTCTTGAATTGATCAGCGAAAAACCCATTGTGCTTCTTGACGGAGCACACAACCCGGGTGGTGCAAAGGCACTCTCCAAAGCTATTGACACCTATCTGAGCGGCAGAAAGAAAACAGCGGTTGTCGGTATGCTTGCCGACAAAGATGTTGAAAAAGCTCTGTCCCTGCTGATTCCGAAATTTGACCATATCATTGCAGCAGCTCCTGACAATCCGAGAGCGATGGAGATACCTTCTCTTTGCGAAATCATTCATAAGTATCAAAAAGACAATGCCAACATCGAGCAATTGCCTGACTACCATTCTCTTCCCGAAAAAATACGTTTGACAACCGGTCCTGATGATGCTGTCGTTGTTTTCGGTTCGCTGTATTTAGCAGGCTCTCTGCGTCCGATTTTGAAAAATTTCACCTAAGGGCTATCATATCAGAATCTTTTCAGGATTGTCAAGCCTTTGCTGCCTGCTTACAGCAAACGGGAAACAGGGTCTAAGGAGGAATATTTTGTGATGAATTTATTATTTGTCGGTGCGGGCGGGTGTATCGGTGCGATTCTGAGGTATCTCATCGGACTGATTCCAATCGGAAATTCCAACGGCTTTCCGGTCAATACTTTTATCATCAACGCCGCCGGTGCTTTTGCCATCGGCATTATCTCGGCTTTGTCTGCCAAATATGCCGATTTTGACCCGAAAATCATTTTGTTTTTAAAAACAGGTATCTGCGGCGGATTTACCACATTTTCAACATTTTCACTCGAGTCCTTTGAACTTTTGGAATCGGGTTCGGCACTGACCGGCATACTGTATATGTTATCGACTGTGGTGTTTTGTATCCTTGCCGTTCTGCTGGCTCATATTCTTATCAGATAATCCCTTATGCTTCAATGATAACATCTTTAAGATATTAAATAAATTAGGTTGTCGTTGACAATAATTTTAGGTTGTTATATACTAAATATGAGATGACAGACTTTTATCATCTATAAAATAATGTATCAAGGCATTTACTTAACAAAGCTGCCGGTTCTTCCCCTACTGGTTGCAGGGGAAGAATCAGACAAATATATTGTAACAGGAGAAATCATTTATGAAAAAAGAAAGAAAAAGAATCCTTACGGTCTTACTTGCATCAGCATTGTGCTGCGGAGCATTTGTTGGCTTGAATACAACTGTAAATGCAGCAGAAGATAAAACGGTTTATGCATACCAGACTTTATCCGTTCAAACAACGAAACTTGATGCATCAGAAACAAAATTGAGTTCAGATTCCGTATATGTTGGAGAGGGTCTTACAGTATACGCAAAAGCAACAGGAGGAACAGCTCCGTACAAATATAAATATACATATCGCATCAAAAACGGTGAATGGGTAACTGCTTCAGATTACAGCAGCATAAGTTCATACTCTTTGAAACTGTCGGATCATATCGGAGAATATACTGTAAGAGTGTGTATAAAGGATTCCGAGAATAATTACACATCAAAATATCTGAATGTTGTAGTTAAGCAAAAAACAGGTCAGCTGTTTGAAAATAGTAATTCATCTGTCAGCAGTAATACAGCATATATCGGCAACACAATAACGGCAACAGCAGATTTCAAAGGCGGCACAGCACCGTATAAGTATAAATATTCATACCGTAACGGCAGCGGCGAATGGGTATCTGTTGGTGGATATACAACAGATACAAACAAGAAGATAACTGTGCCGAACACTCCGGGATTCTATACCGTAAGAATAGGTGCTCTTGATGCGGATAATCACTATACATCAAAATACATCAATATCACAGTTAAACAAAAAACCGGTCAGACACTTGCAAATAACGGTTCATCGCTGAACACCGGCACGGTGAATGTCGGCGGTACCGTAACAGCAGCAGCAAAGTTCAAAGGCGGTACGGCACCGTATAAATATAAATATTCATACCGCAGAAACGGCAGCAGTGAATGGGTATCTGTTGGTGGATATACAACAGACACAAACAAGAAGATAACTGTGCCGAATACTTCGGGATTCTATACTGTAAGAATAGGTGTACTTGACGCAGACAATAACTATACATCAAAGTATGTTGATTTGACAGTCAAAAAATCCATGGGAACAGCTTTGAGTGCAAATGATTCAAACTCAAATGCAACTTCTGCCGTTGAAGGAAGTACAATAACATTCAATGCAAAGTTTACAGGCGGTTCGATGCCGTATAAATATAAGTATTCTTACCGTACAGGCAGCGGAAGTTGGCAGGAACTTACAGACTATACAACAAGTTCGTCCTACAACCTTAAATTTGCAAACGCAGGAGAATATACTTTCCGTGTTGCAGGAATTGATGCTGACGGAAAATATGTTTCAAAATATATCGGAATCAATATTTACAGCAAAACATCAACCAAAGTTATAAATACATCATATATTCAGGCAAGTGCAAAATGGGCATCATGGTCGTATGAGAAAGTTCCGTCAGGTGCACAAGTAAATATTATAACAAAGAGCGGAAATTGGTTTAAGGTAAAGTATAATAACAGAATAGGCTGGCTTTATAATCTTTCTTTGGGAAATTATAAAAATTACAGTACAGTAAATACTTCAACACTTCCCACAATTGCCGATGATATTATTTTCAGCAAAGGAAAGAGCATACCGGCATTTTACAGCTACTCAATGTCTATGTCCTATACAGGTTCGGCACGTTCGGATACTCTTGAAAATTTATGTGTATATGCGTTAAAATACAGGAGAGGTGCCTGCTATCATCGTGCAGCTATTTTGTATTACCTTTTGGACAGAGCAGGCTTTGAGGCAGTAAGAATTAATGATGGTATTGATATGTACACAGGCGGCGGTCCTCATAACTGGTGCATGGTAAAAGTATCAGGAAAATGGCGTCATATAGATTCGACCCCCGTAATAGGACTTCCAAGATTCTATCTTGTAACCGACAATGCTATTGCTCCATATTTTAAATGGGACAGAAACAAATATCCTAAAGCGGAGTAATCGGAGGTCAGTATGGTTTTCAGTTCCACAGTATTTTTGTTTATATTCCTGCCTGTTACTTATATTCTTTACATAATATGCAGGAATATAAAAATAAGAAATATCATACTTATATTGGCAAGTCTTTGTTTTTATGCATACGGAGAACCGAAAGCGGTTTTATTGATGATTTTGTCAATAATCGTAAATTATCTTTTTGGACTTGGTGTGACAACCGAAAAACGAAAACTAATATTAATTGTTTCAATCATATTCAATATTGCAATGCTTTATGTATTTAAGTATCTTTGTTTCAGCATAGATCTTATAAACAGCGTATTGCCTGTAACTATCGTAAATCCAAATATTGACTTGCCTGTCGGAATATCTTTCTTTACATTCCAGGCAATGTCATATGTCATAGATGTTTATAAAGATAACTCTCTGAAAGAAAAAAATATTTTAAATATCTTCCTTTATATTTCACTGTTTCCGCAACTGATAGCGGGTCCCATAGTAAAATTTTCAGACCTTTCCGACCAGATAAAAAACCGTACTCTGACGCTTGATAACACAATATGCGGTATCAGACGTTTTATATACGGACTTTCAAAAAAGATGATTATTGCCAATACTATGGGTCAGATCGCCGATGCTGCATTTAACAATGATATAAATTTGATGTCATCGGGAGCACTCTGGGTAGGTGCGGCAGCGTATATGCTGCAAATATTCTTTGATTTCAGCGGATACAGCGACATGGCAATAGGTCTTGGTAAAATGTTCGGCTTTGAATTTAAGGAAAACTTCAACTATCCTTATGCAGCATCTTCAATGACCGACTTCTGGAGAAAATGGAATATTTCGGTTTCTACATGGTTTAAAGAGTATGTGTATATCCCGCTTGGAGGAAACAGAAAAGGCAAGTTAAGAACAAGCATAAATAAATGTATAGTATTTTTCCTTACAGGATTATGGCACGGAGCGAATCTTACATTTGTTGTATGGGGACTTCTGCATGGTATGCTGCTTTTGCTTGAAAGCTACGGTGCTGTGCCGTTTACAAAAAAGAATCATACGGCAGCAAAGATAATATCTCATATATATGTTATTTTCGCAGCAATGTTCACATTTATATTTTTCCGTGCAGATAATATCTCTCATGCAGTGAAATATATAGCTCATATGTTTACCGCATTGAAAGGCGAATATTTGCAGAGCAGTCTTGTATTTTCTTACATGACACCGTATTTTGCTCTTGTTGCTGTCATGGCATTTTTGTTTTCAACACCTGTTATTCCAAATCTGAAAAATAAACTGACCGAAAAAGGACACAGCAATATAAACGAATACTGCTCATGTGCCGTTTCAATTGTACTTTTCGGAATATGTGTTATGAGTGTGTTTACATCTGCATATAATCCATTTATTTATTTCAGATTTTAAAGGGGGACGGCATGATGAAAAAAAGTATTAAAATTATCTATATTATTCTATTTTTTACGGTCTGCTGTACACCTCTCGTGCTGATGTCGTTTCTGCCGGTGTCGGAGGCTGTCGGAAACGAACCGCCGGCGGAAAAACCGGAACTTTTAAATGACGGTAAAATAAACGAAAACTTTTCAGACCAATTTGATAGATGGTTTACACAAATCATTCCGTTCAGACCCGAAATCATTACCGCACAAAATAAAATCGAAAGCGGTATTCTGATGAAAAACAATAATAAAGTTATTGCAGGTAAAAATGGATATTTGTTTTCGGAAGAAACGGTAAACGATTATATAGGAGTAACGGTTTCCGACCGTGAAATTCATAATATTGCCGAAACAATAAGGCTTATGCAGGAATATTCAAATGCTCATAATGCAGACTTTGTGTTTACCGTTGCACCAAACAAAAACACTGTTTACCCCGAAAATATGCCGATTGGTTATATCAATGGAAAGGACAGCAATCTTTCAAAGCTGAAAAAACAAATGGAAAAGATGAATATTAACTATGTCGATTTGGAAAAAACTTTGAAAGAACAGAAGAAAAACGGTGCGGAACTTTATCTGAAAAACGATACTCATTGGAACAATCTTGCGGCACTTTACAGTTATAATGCGATTATGCAGGGGCTTGACAACCATCATAAAAGTTACAGCGGAATTTCATATTCAACAAAAAATGACTGGTCAGGCGATTTGTCAAAAATGCTTTATCCGTCATCCCCCAACACCTGTATGCAATATTATTTTGATATGTCGTATGACAAATACAAATTTTTAAAGCCTCGTGCCGCCGCAATGGACAATAATGCTCTTATGGAAAATCTTATGGGAGACAGTGAAAAAATAGATACCGTTATTCAGACAAGAAATTCCGACGGAAACGGTTCTTTGTATATGTCAAGGGATTCGTTCGGACGTTCAATGCTCCCGTTTCTGATTGACAATTACAACAGTACATATATTACCAGATACCGTTCTTTTGACCTTACAAATATTGATACAGCAGGTTATAATGATGTTGTCTATGAAATTGTAGAAAGAAATCTGGACACGATAACAGATATAACTCCGATAATATATGCACCTTCGGTTGATAATGTCATCGGAAAAGAAATCAATTCAGATGACAAAAATATCATTAAAACGGAAAAATCAGAAAACAGTCTGAAGGTATATGGTGTGATTGATTCGGAAAATGTATCCGATGAAAGCAACATATACATTGTCTTGTCTGACAGTAACGGCAAAGCATTTTATGAGGCTTTTCCGATAACCGAAACATCATTGTTGGAACTGGAAGAAAAGTCAGAATACGGTTTCACGGCATTAATTGAAACAGGCAACAGGGATATTTCCAATTATTCGGTTTCAGTGGTGATTTCATAAATATTAAAGAAATGAGGAATGTAAAATGAAGAAAATTATTGCAATTGCATTAATTGTATGTATGTTATCAGTATTTTCAGGTTGCAGCGAAGGGGAATCATCTGCTGACGAAAGCAGCGGAACAATATCCATTGCCGAAAGCAGTACGGAAAACTCCTCAAAAAAGGAAAGCAGCAATGAAGAAAGCTCAAAAAGTGAAAGTTCGGCAGTTTCAAAGCAGGAGAGCAGCAAAAGTGAATCATCGGTTCAGGAGTCATCGAAGAAAAACAAAAGCTCCGCAGCTGAATCATCTGTTTCTGAAAGTTCTGTACAGCAGTCATCTGTGGTAAGTTCCGCCCCCGAAAGTTCAGTGCAGCAAGAACAAATTCAGCAGCCTGAACCACAACCTGAACCGCAACCTGAACCACAGCCTGAACCGCAGCCCGAACCGCAGCCCGAACCGCAGCCTGAACCACAGCCTGAACCACAACCTGAACCACAACCGAGTGTACAAAGTGCAGCAAATACAACAATGGGAAGTTTTAATAATAACGATATTATATTTAATTACAACGGTTATGATATAAAACCAAATGATGTTATGTCTACCGTGGTTTCAGCAATAGGAAATGCATCAAATGTAGAATCAGCTCCAAGCTGTATTGGCGTTGGTGAAGATAAGATTTATTTTTACGGCGGTTTCAGCATAGAAACATATCCCGAATCATCGGGCGAAAAAATTCTTCATGTTGCAATCACCGATTCTTCCGCAGCAACAGTTAAGAATGTTACTGTCGGTATGACAACAGCTGATATTGAAAAAGCATACGGTACAAACAATCTTACAAAAGATGAATATATTTATACATACACAGGCAGCGGAAACACACATCTTGATTTCCTTGTTGAAAACGGTGTGATTATAGAAATTGATTATGTGTATGATGTTACATAATTTTATAATATTCCCTTAAATAAAGCATCTCCGATTGATTCTAAAACAAAAATTTTAACATTTTCCAGCAAACAAGCCGCCCCGAAAGGAGCGGCTTGTTTGCTGGAGTATTTATGAAAAAGAGAATGTAAGCGTATGAATGTCGGCTCAGTTGAAGAAATCGTTATAGAAATCTTCATATCCGCCGTAACCGTCCGAATTGTTGTTGCCGGAATTACCGTTGGCATTGAAATTGTTGCTGTTGGACGATTCATCGGAATTGGCTTCATCAAGCGTCACAGAAATCACCTGTTCGCTGCCGTCACGGCTGACAGTAATATCTACTTTATCGCCGGCTTTATATTTCAGAAGTGCTGTTTTCAATGTGGCAGTGCTTGAAATTTCGGTATCGCCGAGTTTTTTGATCAGGTCGCCTACTTTCAGACCTGCTTTTTCGGCAGCACCGCCGCTTGAGAGAGAGTAAATGTAAACACCCTGCTCACTGACATTGAATTTAGCAGCTTTCGCATCGCTGTTGACATCAACAATGGTAACACTGAGAGAAGCTCTGCCTGTTACACGACCGTTGGATTTCAAGTCACCGATAATGCTCTGAACATTGTTGATCGGTATCGCAAAGCCCAGACCCTCAACAGAAGTACCCGAAGAAGTGGAAGATGATTTTGCCACAACAATACCGATCAGGTTGCCGTCTGCATCGAAAAGACCGCCGCCGGAATTACCGGGGTTGATTGCCGCATCTGTCTGGAGAAGATCCATTGTGGTGCCGTCGATCTGGATCTCACGGTTCAGAGCACTGATAATGCCGCTTGTCACCGTACCGCCGAGCTGTCCCAGAGGGTTGCCGATGGCAATAGCGGTTTCGCCGACATTCAGTTTGTCAGAGTCGCCGAAAGTTGCCACTGTCAGTCCCGAAGCCTCGATCTTGATCAATGCAACATCTAATGTAGCATCTGTGCCTACGAGTTTGGCATTATAGGATTTACCGTCGGTTGTCTTGACAGTAATGGTGTTGGCATCTTCTATAACGTGATTATTGGTAACAATATAGCCGTCTTCCGAAATGATGACACCGCTGCCTGCACCCTGAGAAATATATTGACCGTAAAAGCTGTCATAGGAAGTACTTTCTGTTGTGATTTCGACAACGGAATCCTTGATGTTGGCTACCACACTTTCAAGTGAAGAACCCGAAGAAGTTTTGTTGTCTGATTTAATAATTGTCAAGCCCGAGTCATCGCCTTTGGTAGTAGCAACCGCTGTTTTGCTTCCCGAAGCAGATGCCGAAGTGCTGGTGGAAACATTATGATTGGAAGCAATCATTGTTCCGACAATGCCGCCGCCAAGTCCCATACAGAGTGCCAGAGCCAGTGAAGCCGCAATCAAGGCGATTTTTTTGCCTTTGCCTGATTTTTTCTTTGCAGCTGTATGCTGTTGGGAGTACACTCTGTTCATTTCATACTGAGAAGTATATTTTTCATAATCGGGATTGCTGTATGACGGTGCAGGCTGCTGAACAGGATTTTCATAAGCCTGAGCGGGAGCAGCCGCTGTTGGCTGTGCAGCAGTTGTGTCTGACGAATAGGAGCTTATATCTTCATAACTGTTATTCTGAACAGCAGCTTCGTTAGTATTATTAGTGTTTTCATATTCATGATTCATGGTATCAAATTTGTTTTCACTCATTGTAGTTACCTCCGTTAAACTGTCATATAAAAGTTTTGTTTGTTTTGATTTGATGATGTTATTATAACGCATCATACCGTAAAATGTGCTAATAAATTTCGTATCTTCTTAAAACAATCTATTAATTTAAACTTAAAAAAAATTAAGTTTTTTCATTATTGCTTTTTTGCGTATCGGATATTGCCAGCACTGCGTCCAACACCGCATTAGCCGCATCGTACTTACTCATCAGTTCAAGACGTGTGATACCGCTTTTGGTAATCAGCGTGATTCTGTTGGTATCCGTACCGAATCCTGCACCGCTTTCATTCAGACTGTTGGCAGCAATCAGGTCACAGTTTTTCTTTTTGAGTTTCTTGATGGAATTTTCTTCCAGATTTTCGGTTTCCATCGAAAAACCGCATATGATCTGGTGAGCCTTTTTATGTTCTCCTGCATAAGCAAGAATATCCTTTGTCCTTTTGAGCTGAATCGACATATCGCCGTCACTTTTTTTCATTTTATTGGCACTGACACTGGCAGGCGTATAGTCGGCAACGGCAGCCGACATAATGAGGACATCAGAAGATGACAGATGTTCCGATACCGCCTGAAACATTTCTTCGGCGGAACGCACCTTGTAATTCTGAGCAAATACGGGCGGTTTCACGGTCATACTTCCGCTGATCAGTGTAACGTTGGCTCCTCTATGCACAGCGGCACGGGCAATTTCGCAGCCCATTTTACCTGTGGAGCGGTTGGTAATAAAGCGTACCGGGTCAATATCTTCTGAGGTAGCACCCGCTGTCACGAGGATATTCATATCTTTCATATCTTTTTTATGAGCGATTTCATTGGCAACGCTTTCGATCAATACATCTGTATCAGGCAGTTTTCCAATACCGACATCATCGCAGGCAAGTCTGCCGACAGCCGGTTCCAGAACGGTAAAATGATACTGTTTCAGCTTACGGATATTTTCCTGCACAATGGGATTCAGATACATATATCGATTCATCGCAGGGGCAACAATGATTTGACATTTTGCGGCAAGCAGCATCGTAGAAAGCATATCATCGGCAATCCCTGCTGCCGCTTTGGCAATCATATTAGCAGAAGCAGGTGCAATGATAAACACGTCCGCTTTCTGTGAAAGAGAAACGTGGGCAATATTGAACCGGAAATTCCTGTCAAACGTGTCGACAAGACATTTATTTTTGGTAAGCGTTTCAAAAGTAATGGGATTGATAAAGTTGACGGCATTTTCGGTCATCACAACATGCACATCACAGTGAAGTTTCACAAGGTCGCTCACCAGCTGGGCGGACTTATAAGCCGCTATGCCGCCTGTTACGCCTACGACCACGGTTTTTCCTTGAAGCATCATTATATACCTCCGTCATTTTGATCTATTTGACAGCAAACGATATTGATTGTGGGTGTTGTCCACCAGAGCTGTTTACCCAGAACGGTACAACTTTTTCATATCGTCTGCTATTATTATATCACTTTATAGTAAAAAATCAAATCACTTTGCGGCAACAAACCGCAAAGTGATTATTCGTCATTTGAATGATAGATAAAATCATACAGACTTTCTCTTTCATAATCCATATCGTCGATTGTCAATACAGCCGCATCGCCTGCCCACGAGTTTGAAAAATTATCGCCCCGGGGTACTCTGTACTCTTCACGTTCATAGTTCAGATAACCGATGCTGCCAAATGCTGCTGCCACAACATCACCGACAGACATATTGGTTGTGATCATTGGTGCTGCACTGCAAAGAACGTGCATAAAAGTGATGGGATTCGAGGATTTCAGTTGAGAAAACACTGTATTGATGACCGTTCGTTGTCTTGAGGTTCTGTCGAAATCCGAACCTTCGCTGTCACGGTCACGTGCATACCAAAGCGACTGCCGTCCGTTAAGATGCACCAAGGCAGTTTCATTGCCGTCTTCATCAGTTTCATAGGTATAGCTGTCGGCATCCAGTTCGTGTCGTGTATCGGTCTGTTTGTTTTTGTGTGACTGCCAATCAATATAATCTACTTCATCATAAGTCAGATGGAGGTCGATGCCGCCAAGTGCATCAATAATCGTTGTGAAGCTTTCAAAATCAATAATCGCATACTGATCGATCCTGATACGGAAATTATATTCGATGGTTTCTGCTGCCAGTTTTGGTCCTCCGTATGAATAAGCGGCATTCAGCTTATCTTCGCCGTAACCGGGAATCGTCAGGTAAATATCACGAAGAAAAGAAGTTTGTTTCAGACAGTGATTTTGTTTGTCTATCGAAAGAAGTATGATGGAATCAGAACGTCCGTACTCGTCATCATCGTGATGATCAGTACCGAAAATCAGTACATTCTGGACATTCTCGTCGCTTTGCAGTTCGCCTGCTTCGGCAACAATGGATTCTTCATCGGGATTTTCATTGGTATAGTGTATTCGGAATATGATCAGCGAAAAATAAACGCCGAACAGCAGAACCGCTATCAGAATGATGGAAAGCAGGATCTTCAAAACACGTCCTTTTTTTCGTTTACGGGGCGGTCTTTCCTTTTTCGGTTGTCTGTCGCTGCGGTTTTCCGTTTCATTTTCATTGTAATCGTCACCGTAATCAGGATGTTCGGGAAAATCCGGAAAAGGCTGATAGGATTCCGAAGAACGTCTTTGACGGTAACGGCTGTTGTCATTCTGCATTTTTCACACCTCAGACTCTGCAATGGTATCGGCAGCAGAGGAAAAATCGCTGTCTGTTATTCTGATGTTGTCGTCTGATCTACTTCGTCCTCAAACACAAATTCAGCGACTTTTTGCCGGAAAGCATTCCAGTCATAAATCACAATGCAGTCGATCAGTTCTCCGTTGACAAAAACAGGATTGTCCCAGTCGGAATAATAAAAATCAACGCCGGCATTGTCGGAAATCGGTGCGGAGGTTGATACAATATCATATTTCAGGTAATTCATAATATTAGTGGCAAGCGATGTAATTTCGCTTGTTTTCAGGTTCGTCGTGATCATTGGTCCGATTTCATAAATGACCGAAAGCACGGTCGGGAAATCGGCTTCTTTGAGATTATTGATCATAATGCTGACCACTTCTCTCTGGCGTTCGGTTCTGGTATAATCATCACCGCTGCATATACCGTCTTCTCCCCTGTTTCTTGCGTGCCACAGTGCTTGCTGACCGTTCAGATGTACTTTTGCCACGGTTTCGCCTTTACTGTTCTCGTAAAATTCGTAATCGTTGACATCCAGTTCATATCTTGTATCGGACTGATTGTTCTGAAAAAGCTGCCAGTCGATGTAATCAATCTCTTCATCGGTCAGCTCAATGTCAATACCGCCCAAAGCATTGATGATCTTTTTAAAACTCTTGAAATCCACGACCGCATATCTGTCTATTTTAATACCGTAATTGGTTTCTATTGTGCTGACGGCAAGGCTGGCACCTCCGAACGTATAGGAAGCGTTCAGTTTCTGATTTTCATAATCACCGGGAATTTCAACATAGGTGTCACGCATAAACGAAAGCATTTTCAGTTTCTGATGACGTGTATCAATTGAAAACAGTATCATCGTATCAGACTGACCTGTTTCCGCACCTTTTCTGGTATCTGCTCCGAAAAGCATAATATTCAGTATCATATCATCATTCAGCAAGGTTCCCTTATATGCATTGACTTTTGGAAGTTCGGAACTGTCCGGATCCTGTTCATCATCGGAAACATCGTCAAAAGAAGTATGCTTGCTTGCCTGTGAAACTTGCGGGGCAGATGATTCCTGTGACTGTTCAAAATTGATTCTGTTAAAAAAACTGTATATGGCAATACAGCCTGTACCCGTTACTATCATTAATACTGCTGCAATCACGCACAGTACATTCAGTACCACACGTTTTTTACTGAGTTTGAATTTACGGCTGCGGCTGTGTTTAGTGTGATGAGTTTTTCCGGGAGCAGCAGCTTTCGGTTTGCTGTCCGGTTCGGGATCCTGCGTATTGCTGTGCTCGTAAAAAACAATCTTATCCGATGAAGCAGAAGTTTTTTGCGGCTTATGAAACGGCTTTTTTCCGATATTTTCATTTTTATGTTCTGACATACGAAAAACTCCTTTTACCAAAAACGATTCTGTTCCTTCGTCGGTCTGTTATATGATTCAATTTATTATATTACAGAATCGTTTGATAAGCAAACAATTTGTCAAAAAACGTCGTGATGGATATTTTTTCGGATAAGCCGAAAAAAATATTGTGTAATATTATCAAGATACCACTATGACTGAAGTCCTATATTTTGCTCATCAAGCGAAAGCTCAAAAGACGGCAGAAAGTCCCTGATAAACAGGTCTGCTTCGGGAAGGTCCGCTTTTTGTAGGGAAACCAGAATCTCCTCTTTTGCCTTCAAAAATTCTTTGTTTCCCATCTGAAGTTCTTCCAGACATTTAATCAGTGCCGAAAGCCTATCCGCACCTTTGACCAGTCTGAGAAGATAAGGGTCGGGTTCATCGGGAATCAGTAATTTTTCATAATCCTCACGCATATAATCAGGAAGTGACGACAGTAATATGTCGGCAGCTTCGTATTCAATATCCTTATACGCTTTACGCAGTGTTTTGCTGGAATATTTGACCGGTGTGGGCAGATCTCCGGTAATGATCTCGGTACAGTCGTGAAACAAAGCAAGTACGGCAGCGTGTTCGGGATTCAGATGCCCGCCGAATTTCTTGTTATGTATCACGACAAGACAATGTGCCAGCATTGCCACCGTCAGACTGTGTTCGCTGATATTTTCGGTTCGGGTATTGTTCATCAGCGACCATCGGCTGATATATTTCATACGTGACATAATCGCAAAAAAATGATAACTCATCTATTTTTCTCCTTTTTTAATTTCAATGTATCTCTCTGAATTATTTTACTATATTTTGTGTTTTTTTTCAATAATTATGTGGAATGTGCCTTAATTTATGAATATTAAAAAATATTATGGATTTTTTATTTTACGTGTGATAAAATGGGTTAGTTATCAATGTTTATATCGGAGGATAGTAAGATGTTTAAACAAAAAGCAAGAACACTTCTTGATGTTCGAAAAAATTATTTTTCCAGGGCATTTCTTTGGGGACTGGGACTGGCATTTGTGATATTTCTTCCCTGGATCATCATGAATGACGGTTACTTTTTCTTTTACGGTGACTTTAATGTTCAGCAGATACCGTTCTATCAGATGATACACGATTCTCTGCAAAACGGCAATATCGGCTGGAGCTATACCACCGACCTTGGTGCAAACATCATTGGCTCATACAGCTTCTATATGATTGGCAGCCCTTTTTTCTGGCTGACCCTGCTGTTTCCGAGTGCCGCTGTACCCTATATGATGGCTCCGCTGCTGATGCTGAAATTTGCATTTGCTTCACTGGCAGCCTATACCTTCCTGAGACGCTATGTCAAAAATCAGAACTATGCCGTGATCGGTTCTCTGCTATATGCTTTTTCAGGGTTCGGTATTTACAATGTATTTTTCAACCATTTTCACGAGGCAATGATCACTTTTCCGTTTATGCTTGCGGCGGTGGACGAATTTATCTACGAAAAACGCAAAGGCGTTCTGGCACTTTCCGTTTTTGCCGCAGCTTTTGTCAATTATTATTTCTTTGCCGGTCAGGCGGTGTTCATCTTCCTGTACTGGTGTATCAGAATGATAACAGGCAGCTATCAGATGAGCCTGAAAGAATTCCTGCGTTTTGCCTTTGAGGTTGTCATCGGCTTCCTCTGTGCTGCTGTGATCCTTGTGCCGTCCATCTATGCGGTAATGCAGAATTCACGAGTTAATAACGCTCCGAGCGGCTGGGGTGCTCTTGCTTATTCCAGCGAACAACGATATATTCACATACTCGAATCCTTCTTCTTCCCTCCGGATATGCCCGCATACGCTAACTTTACCCCCGACTCCAATGCAAAATGGGCATCTGTTGCCGCATGGCTGCCGCTGTTCAGTATGGCGGGTGTCATTTCATTCTTTAAAATCAAAAAGCATCAATGGCTCAGAGTGCTGATTCCGCTGCTCTTTGTCATCGCTTTTGTGCCGCTTTTCAACAGCATCTTCCAGCTGCTGAATGCTTCTTATTATGCACGTTGGTTCTATATGTTTACCCTGATGCTTTCGCTCGCAACAGTGGTGACGCTCGACGAAAACAAAGCTGATTTCAAATTCGGCATCAAAATCACTTTCGGTATCACTGCCATTACAGCCATCCTGATCGGTTTGATGCCGGTTACAACAGAAAGTGACGGCGTTAAAAACACCACCTATGGTCTGGAAAAATATCCCGACCGCTACTGGATATGGGTCAGCATTGCTCTGATCAGCATTACGGCATTGGCGGTTGTTTTCAATTTCAGAAAGAAACAAAAGATTTTCATCAATACCACTTCCATCGTTCTTTCGGTACTCATCGTTCTTTACGGGAACGTACTGATCGGTACGGGTGTTGTCAATGCCAACTACAAAAAGGATTATATCAAGGACTATGCCCTTGGCAACAAAGGTGTTTTCAGCAGCAGCCTTTCGGACATCAAAAGAGTTCGCTCCGATTTCTATGAAGAAATGGACAATATGGGTATGTTCTGGCAGACTCCCACCATTCAGGCATTCCAGAGTATTGTTCCCGGCTCGGTAATGGAATATTATCCCACTGTCGGCGTTGAAAGAAGTGTCGGCTCCCGTCCGGAAACGGAAGTGTATGCGATCAGAAGTTTTCTGTCTGTCAAATATCTCTTTGATAATGCCGGTGATTCCAAAAATTTCCAAAGCTCAATGCGTTCTATGAAAATGCCGGGCTGGCAATATCTGAAAACCGAAAATGGCTATAAAGTCTATAAAAATCTCCATTATATTCCCTATGGTTTCACCTATGACAGCTACGTCACTACACAAGAATATGACGACTGTGCCGAAGATGACAGAAGCCTGCTGATGCTCAAATCAATGGTTCTCACCGAAGAACAGGCTCAGAAATACCGTCATATTCTGAAACACGACGAAAATCTTGACAACTATAACTATACACAGAGTGAGTACTACAACGACTGCAAGGCAAGAGCTCAACTGACCTGTTCATCTGTCAAATTTGAAAACAGCAAGTTCAGTACTACCATCAAAACAGGCAACAGCGGCGAACTGGTATTTTTCAGCATTCCCTATGAAAGCGGCTGGTCCGCTACTGTGAACGGCAAGGAAGCGGAAATTGAAAAAGTAAATGTAGGCTTTATGGCTGTGGAAGTTCCTGCCAACAAAACATCTAAAATCGTATTCACCTATCAGACACCCGGACTTGCTCTCGGTGCTGCCGTAACAGGTGTCAGCGTTGTGATATTCGCAGCGTATATGTTCTTCTGGAAAACACCTAAACGCAAAAAAGACAACGGTCTTTATCTGATTGATGACCTGAATCCCGACAGCGGCTATTCTTACGAAGAAGAAGTCGCTTTGGAAGAAACCGGCGAAGAAGGCAAAAATATCAGCGGCATTAAAAAAATCCGGGATGACGACGAAAAACCGTCAGCTGAAACGGCAGCAGTCAATGATAAACCTAAAACCGAAGAATCTGAAAAAAAAGAAGAAACCAATCCTCCTCCATCGTCAAGAGTGAAGATTGGCGATACGGAACCAAAAGAAGAATCAAAAGATTAAACAGGCTTTCAGAACTTGTTTCACATCTTTGCAACGCACAGCAGCTGTTATTGGTGACAGCCCGCTGTGCGTTTTTTTATCTTTTACAGTAAAAAGGCAATATTACCGATAAATCCCGTTTGAATTTGGATTGTTCTACAAAATGTTGTGCATTATGATAAAAACTATTTACAAATATGCTAATTTAATGTTAAAATAAATGATAAAGAATTTTTGATTAAGGGGGAATTTTGATGAACGGCAAAATACGGTCAAATCGTCATTTTTCAGAACAAAAGCTCTGAGTATCACTCTTTCTGCCTCCCTTCTCGCCTCATCGGCAGCAGGACTGGGAACAGTAACGAGTTATGCGGTCAGCCCTGACAGCACAGTCGATTACGGACTGATGGACAATATTCAGGACGGTACCATTCTTCATTGCTTTAACTGGACCTATAATGACATTAAAGCCGAACTTCCGAACATCGCAAAGGCAGGTTTTTCTTCCATTCAGACATCACCTGCACAAACAGGCACAAGCACAGGTATATGGTACTGGCTGTATCAGCCTCTGGGATTCTATATCGGCAGCAATGATCTGGGTACCAAAGAGGAACTTAAGGCTCTCTGCGATGCCGCAGACGAATACGGTATCAAAATTATCGTTGACGTGGTTGCCAACCATCTTGATACTAACCACAACAATATCCAGGAGGATCTCAAGCCAAGTCAGTACTGGCATTCCAACGACAGTACCGGTCTGGGAAGCAGAGCTCAAAAAACGCAGCTTCCTATTGGTGCGATGCCCGATATTAATTCCGAAGATGCCTACGTTCAGTCTTGTGTAAAACAATATGTACAGGAACTGAAAAGTGTCGGTGTTGACGGCATACGCTGGGACGCTGCCAAACATATTGCACTGCCGAGCGAAGGCTGTACGTTCTGGTCGGAAGTCATCGATCCTGATATGTATAACTACGGTGAAATTCTCGGTGATCCCGGCAGCAGCAGTGACGACCGAAACAAAACGCTGATGAGCGAATACACTGACTATATGAATATCACGGACGATCATTACGGTAAGATCTTGCGTGATGCATTTAACAGCGGATATACCGCTTCTTCCATCGGAAACTGGAGTACCAGAGGAATCGCCAATGACCAACTCGTCTATTGGGGCGAAAGTCACGATACCTGGTCCAACAATCAGGATTACGGCTATTCCAATCAGATGAGCCAGAATGTGATTGACCGTGCCTATGCCATCGCTGCCAGCCGCAACGGATCAACGGCTCTGTATTTTTCACGTCCCGGCAGTACTGTAAAAGAAACTATCTTCGCAGGAGAAAAAGGCAGCACACATTTTACTTCGGCAGAAGTTGCTGCTGTCAATCATTTTCATAACGCTATGTCGGGTCAGCCCGATTACTATACCACCGGCAATAACTGTTCTGTTGTCTGCCGTACACAAGGTGCTGTTATAGCAGCTGCAAGCGGAAGCAATATTTCCGTCAGCGTTCCCAACGGCGGTTCTACGGTCGAGCCCGGTACTTATACCGATGAGATTACAGGAAATCAATGGACCGTTACCGAAAGTACCATCAGCGGTACTATCGGCTCTTCGGGTATTGCGGTAATCTATGAAGATGCTGTATTTAATGGAAGTGTCGGTGCTTCACCGAATACCAATACTTCATTTGAAGGCACAGCAGACATAACACTCAAAGCCATCAATGTCACCGATGCACATTATACGACTTCTGAAGGACAATCAGGTTCGTACAAGAATAATGACAAAATCACCATCGGTACTTCAACAGCAATCGGCTCTTATGTTACCGTTGATGTTTCCGGCACTAAATCAGACGGTTCAGCGATTAACGCTACCTATCGCTACCGCAAAAGAGATCCTAACGAAGCTTTGAAAATTTACTTTGACAATACAAGCTATCAATGGCAACAGGTTTATGCCTATATTTATGACAGTGCAGGCAATATCGCAGAGAATGCTGCCTGGCCGGGCAAACTGATGAGCTACAACTCTGAATTAGGTCTTTATGAGATTGACGCAAGTACTTATAAAGGCACAGGAAAAATTATCTTTACCGAAACAAGTGATGTTTCGGGCAACAGATACCCCGCTGCCGGCAATTCCGGTCTGTATATCGGCAGTGCTTCTATGCTTTTCGGCGAAAACCACAGCTGGAAAGAATGTTTTGTTGATGAACTCCTTAACAAAGGCAGTGTATCAATATCCCAGAAAAACAACTCGACATTTACCGCTGATACGCTGACACTGACACTCAATGCAAGCAATGTTGTTTCTGCCGAGTATCAGACCTCCGAAAATGTTTCCGGCAGCTATACAAACGGTGATAACATCACAATAGGTGCTTCTACATCGTTCGGTGATTCCGTTACCGTTACACTGACAGGAACACAGAACAACGGTGAAAAAGTAACTGCCACCTACACCTATTATAAAAAAGCCCCCGCTTCTGTGACGATGGTTTATTTCGATAATACAAGCTATCAATGGAATACCGTTTATGCTTATGTCTACAACAGCGGTACGGATCAAATGGCTGCATGGCCCGGTACGGAAATGACAGAACTGACGGACGATCTCTATGTACTGGAAATTCCGGAGCAATACACTTCAACAGGCAAAATCATCTTCACTGAAAGCAAAAACGCTGATACTAACCGATACCCCGCCAACAATGTTGAAGGTATGCTCATCGGCGGCAAATCAATGATATTCGGCGAGAATCACAGTTGGCAAGAATACACTCCCCCCGCTGTGACCGGCAGCGTATCAGCCTCCAAGAAATCCGGCACTGCCTTTACGGATACACTTGATGTTGTTCTTTATGCGAAAGATGTAACCGACACCGTATACACCACTTCCGAAGACAGCGGTGAACATTCCTATCAGGACGGTGATTCCATTACGATTGGTTCTTCGGTATCGGCAGGCGAGTCTGTCACTCTGACAGTGAGAGGCAAAAAATCTGACGGCACCACCATTGAATCCACTTACCAATATGAAAAATCCATTAAAATTTATTTTGACAATTCCACTTATCAATGGAACAACGTTTATGCTCATATTTACAACAGCAACGGTTCGATGGCAGCATGGCCCGGCAAACAAATGACACTGAATCCCAAAACCAACCTGTATGAACTTGATGTCACAGGCGATTTTGTCAAAAACAGTCAGGTTATTTTCTCGGCAGGTTCGGGTTCGGACAACGACCACAGGTATCCCCGCAAGGATGCCAACGGCAATTCGGAAGGTCTTGTCATTGACGGTACTTCTAAGAAACTGAACGGTGATGTATGGCAAAACTATCCGACCGATATTTGTGAAGAAGATATTTCGCTTTCCGAAGATTCCTTCGTTTATGATGCTTCTGTCAAGACGGTTAACGTAACTGTTACAATCGGCAACGTCACCCTCACTGAAAACGAAGACTATACCGTAAGCGGCAATTCGGCAGTCAAAGCAGGCAGCTATACCCTTACCGTTACAGGTATCAATCATTATACCGGTACGGTATCGAAAAATTGGAACATCACAGAAAATACCTATACAGTCAATGTAGAAAACGGCACTCTTGCCGATGGCAGCACATCAGGCGAATTCAAAATGCTCAACCGTGTCAAAGTCGTTGCCGATCAAGCTCCCAATGGACAAAAATTCTCTCATTGGTTGAAAAATGGCGTGAAAGTATCTTCCAAGGAAACCTATCTCTTTATGATGCCGAAACAAAATACGGTTCTCAAAGCAGTTTACGAACAAGACCCCGACAGTCTGGCAAAAACTTCTATCAAGAGCGTTACCGCAAAAGCAAACAAGAAACTCTCTTTTGTTTCGATCAGCAGCGTACCGGAAAACTGCACCATCGTTTATGCCGGTTTGCTGGCTACCAAAAATGCTGACAAAGCAAATGATCTGACAGAGTACACCGCAGATTATATCAAATACCGCAGCTTCTCCAATCGCAGCAGCAGCTACACCTGGACAGTCACTGCGTCTACAAATGATATATGGTATGTACGTTCGTATCTCGTTTACAGAAATGCACAGGGCGAAGAACATACGATTTACGGTGATCTGGTAAAAGCCGATAGAAACGGCAGAATTGATTAACAAAACCCTTTTTCCTATTTGTCCGGCATTAAGCTAAAAAGAAACCAACGGCCTGAACATTCCAAGTGTTCAAGCCGTTGGTTTTTATCTGTAAAACGATATGATTTATCAGGAAAAATATACGGTTTCTTCTTCGGGTTTTTTGGCAGACTTAACGTCTTCTACGTAAAGCATCGGTCCTTTTTCTCCGCCGAACATTCCGTCATTTTCGGATTTCATCTTTGCTGTTACAGTATACCAGCCTTTATTGGCAAGTGTGGTCGCCTTGTCCCATTTGCACAGGAATCCGACATAGCGAATATCCGCAGCACAGCACTGCATCGCAAATCTTCCGCCTACAAAACTGTTGAGCGGCAGTTTATTGTTTCTGGCTACCAGTGCTTTGAAACGAACGGTCTTGCCGTCATAATCGTCCGGCTTATCCATTGCATCAAGATAAAGCAGTCCGAAATCCTCGTCTTTCACCTCAATAACAGGGGCATCAACATCAAACGGCAGAGGATCTACAATATCATCATTTTCAATGGTACCGTCTTCATATTCATAGATAATGGCGGCACGTCTGTTGATTGCCCTTACGATCGTATGCAGCGGCATTTTATCAAAGCCGTTTTTGCAGCGGTTGAAGGCTACCATTTCGGTCACACTGATTTTATCGTAAACCAACTGACGCATATTGCTGTTATACATTTCAAAGGTATCGGCATCTGCCATCATCATAATCTGATAAATCTGCCAGTTTTTTGGCAGGGCATTACCGAGGTCATCCAAAAGCCACATTCCGTTATATTCGATCATCACTCGTTCGGCACGGCTTTGTTTCAGGCTGTCTTCCAAAAATTTACGGGTCAGCTGTTCTTTCTCTTCCACGGTCACAATGGTAACGTTTTTGCCGCCCGCATATTGGGAAGTATCAAGTTCTTCTTCTCCCTCTTCACAAAGTATGACAAGGGTTCTGTCACCGTTCTGAAAGCGTTTATCGCAAAGCGTTTCGTGTATAAATTTTGTTTTTCCGCCGTCAAGAAAACCTAAAAACAGATATACCGGTATTTCTTTCATTCTGTCATCTCTCCAATCAACCCCACAGGTTCGGTTATTACGGGAATCAACTTTGTCCATCGCTCCTTGGGGAAAACCTTTCTCAGAAGAAAGGTTCTTCCCCAAACCCCTTTCCAAAGACTTTGCATTGTCTTCGGTCAAACTTATGCGAAAAGTTTATCCAGTTCGTTCTCGTTGAGTTTTGAACCGATTACACAGATTCTGCCCGTATAATCGGCTGCACCGGTACGAACTTCAAATTCTTCCGGTACAAAGTCATAATGCAGCCACTGTCCGTCCGCACCCGGAACGATACCTTTGGCACGAAGAACCACACCATATTTTTCACTGTCCGAAAGCTGTGAAAGAATATTTTCGATTTCTTCTTTGGTAAATTTTCTGGCGGTTTCTTTTCCCCAGCTGGTAAATACCTCATCTGCATGATGATGGTGATGATGGTCATGATCGTGATTGTGATGATGTTCGTGGTCATGGTCATGATCGTGTTCGTGATGATGGTCATGGTCATGATCGTGTTCGTGATGATGTTCGTGGTCATGGTCATGATCGTGACAGCCGCAGGTGCAGTCTTCGCCGTGGTCGTGATGATGTTCGTGTGCAACATCCTCTACGGTCAGCAGAGCTTTTCCCTCTGTTGCAGAAAGAATCTGTTCGCCCGTCAGCTCGTCCCACGGAGTCGTTACAATAGCAGCCGTATGGTTATGTTCTTTAATCAGTTCCAACACTTTTGCCAGTTTGTCATCGGAAACATTCTGGGTTCTGCTGAGGATCACGGTGCTTGCGTTTTCAATCTGGTTATTATAAAATTCACCGAAGTTTTTCATATAAATTTTACATTTCGAGGCATCGGCAACGGTAATGAAACTGTTCAGTTTTACATCATCACTCTGAACGGTCTGAACTGCTGCAATCACATCAGAAAGCTTGCCAACACCCGAAGGTTCTATGATAATGCGGTCGGGGTGATACTGGTCAAGCACTTTGGTAAGGGCTTCACGGAAATCACCTACCAGAGAACAGCAGATACAGCCCGAATTCATTTCATTGATCTGAATGCCGGCTTCTTTCAAAAAACCGCCGTCAATGCCGATTTCACCGAATTCGTTTTCAATGAGAACCAGCTGTTCGTTTTTATATCCTTCTTTGATCAGTTTCTTAATCAGGGTTGTTTTGCCTGCTCCAAGAAAACCTGAAAAAATATCAATTTTTGTCATTAAAATCTCTCCTTTTTCATTATTCAAATCAACATTATCCTCATTATACATCATTCACCGAAAAATTTCAACCTCATTAAAAGGCTTTTGAGCGGTCAGAAAAAATTGCGGGTGCAGGGGCGGACGACCTGCCGGGGTCATCTTAGTGGGATTTTGGGCAACGCCCCGATGTTTCTTATGTATCTTGTGCAGGAGCAAACGGTACGGTATCAAAGACTTCCATTACTCTGTCACGCATCCACAGGGAAGGTGTGATTCTGGCGGCAAAACCGTAGCCATTGTCCATACGCCATTTATAACTTTCCGCCTGAGGAATACCGTAAACGGAAAGCAGTGTCATAATCACGCCTCCGTGAGTGATCAATGCTGCTGTATGAATACCCTCTGCGGCTATATTTTCCACCAGTCTTTCAAAACCCTTGCAGATTCGTTTTGCAAAGTCTGCACCGCTTTCTCCATTGGGAGGGGGCGTTTTGTCCGAATTCTGAAGCCACATTGCAAAGGCAGGATTGCCGGCAAGCTCAACGGCACTTTTTCCCTCCCAGTCACCAAAGTCACATTCACTGAGTGCCCCTACGGTACTGATTTCGTGTTTTGGATAAATCACCGAACAGGTTTCAATACAGCGTGACAAAGGACTGGAATACACCTTTTCGGGATACGGATAACCAAACAGATCGGCTGTCTGCCGCAAGGCTTTTTTGCCCTTTTCGGAAAGGTGGGCATCCGTTGAACCGATATATCTGCCTTTCAGAGTTTCATCAACCGCACCGTGTCTGATAAAGTAAATGGTATATGATTGCATAGTTATCCTCCGTCATTGAAATTGTATAATACTGCAAAAACAACCAAAAAATGTTGATAAAATTTTACATAATGAAAAATCAAAAAAAACTTTACAAATTGTTTTATATAGTATATAATTTACATATTGTTTATCTGTGGTAGTATCGCCGTTTGGTTGTTTTGATATATTGCAGTAAATAAATTATATTATATTTTTTTCTATTTGTAAATATGATTTGGATATGTATATGATTGGATTAAGGAGTATAAATTAAATGAACAGCGATTTCCCCAGAATCATTTCACTGCTGCGAAAAGAACGTGGAATCAGCCAGAAACAAGCCGCTCTGGAATTGAATGTATCTCAGGCTCTTTTGTCACACTACGAAAAAGGAATCAGAGAATGCGGTCTGGATTTTATCGTTCGTATCGCCGATTATTATGATGTTTCTGCCGATTATCTTCTTGGCAGAACAGCAGACCGGAATGGTGCAACATTGAAAATTGAAGACCTTGACGTTGATGTTGATGAATCCGATGCCACAGACAGCAAAACCTATGCTATGACCGCTCTTAACAAGCATCTGATCATCAATTCTGTCAATATTATCTATGAATTGCTGGAACAAATCGACTGTCAGGAAATTACATCGGAAGTATCCTCCTATATGATGGTTTCTGTTTATAAAATGATTCGTATGATCTATTCTGCTAACCCCAGAAATCCGCAGGCAATGTTTTCTATTCTGCCTGAACTCTATATGGGATTGTCACAAGCTCTTCAGAATATCAGTGAAGCTAATTCCCAGTGTCTTTCAGCCGGAAAAAATGTCGGCTCCAAAGAGGGTGCAAAACCTTCTGCTATTCCCCTTCTTTCTCCGGAAATTATTTCCAGAAAGTTTCCCGAACTGGCACCTTCACTCAACAGTCTGATTCAAAGAACAGAAGAAAAAATGAAAACTCTGAACAAATAAATCGTCTGCCCCCGAAAGGCAGACGATTTTTTATAGACTTTTGAGATTTTCGTTCATTTTTTTCATACTCATCCGTATCGACAGCCATACGATTGTCCATATCATCAAATAGCCCAGAATAAAGATAAGCGTGAATCCCGGCACTATTGCAATATCGATCCAGCCGTTAACAAGATATATAATGATATAATCTGCATACAACACACCAAAATGAATCAGCGTTGCCCAGAACATCGGCAGCTTTTCAATATTATACACCACTGATATTCCCGCTGCCACAAAGGCAAGCACGGAAGACAGAATGACGGCATAAAAGAATTCATCTGCACTGATGCTCTGTACCACATTGCAGACATTCAGTATTTTATACACAATGGCTACCACCACAGGACCTCCGCCCATTGCCATTAATCCTCTTTTTAAAAAATCTGTGATATGTTTTTTCATTTTTTCATACTCCTTTTTATATCGGCGAAACAGCGTCTTGAAACATAATCGCTGTACCCTGATTGAAATATTACATCTACCGAACCGTTAAAATTTGCCTCAAAGCGTGCAATGCGGTTCTTGTTGGCGATGGCGGACTTATTGATGCGAATAAAACATTCGGGAAAAATTTCCTCCGCCTCGTACAGTTTTAGTCTGACAACAAACATCTCCCCTTTCAAATCAACCACCGTTGTTTTTCCTCCGTTGACAAATACGGATTCAATATCATTGTAATCTTTTTCTACAATGAGATCTTTTTCTTCACTGTAAACTGTAATTTTGGTATCACCCTTATCCTCCCTTACCAGACGTTCAATTTCATCGGTAAGTCGGCTTTTGCGATGTACACGTGCAATAATTTCTTCATCGGTGTTTTGATCAATTTTCAGCCTGAATTTCACGTTGTTTCTTCCTCCTTTCTCCCAATACAAGGTATCTCAATACAGGAATCCTGCTAATTAATTCATACAGTCCTATCGACATCGCAAATATACCGATAATGGCAATGATATAAATCAAAGCAACAGGCAGGTTCATATAATATATCATCGCACAACACAGGAACAACATTGCTGTATAATGAAGTGCGTAGATACCGAAACTTCTTTTGATCAGATAATCCATAACCTGATTCTTTTTGTCAAACCAACGTTTTCCGCAGCCCATCACGGCAAGAACACATACCCAGAGATAAACTGCCGTAGTCCAGTCTTGCAGACATTCATCGGAAGCATAATTTTTACCGAACCAGTATATCACATAGGCAACACACGATACAAGTGCTGCTGCCAGAAACCAGACACTGTATTTTGCCAGACAGTCCTGGACCTTGTCGTGTGAAAATACAAAATATCCCAGAAGAAATGCTGTATAATAAATACCAAAACGATATACAGTGATGATAGGAGTGTTCAGTATCTGTGCAGAACCCCACATCAGAAGCACAAATGAAATAATCACAGGCAAGTTAGCTTTTCCGCAGAAATCATAAAACTTGTTATTTTTATCAATCTTGCGTATCAGCAAAAGGCTCAGCGAAAACAGCCACAGCATCTGTGCAAACCACAGCGGACCGATTCCCGATAATACACAGATCAGATATTTCGCAATCAGGGGCATTTCATCGGGCATCATACTCCACGAACCTGAAATAGCAACATTGAAAAATCCGCATATCCAATAAAATACGAACAAGCCGAGTGTAGAAGGAACCAGAAGTTTGGCTGTTCTGCTATTGATAAATTCCTTTGCTGTTTTCTTCATCAGCGAGTAACGTGCCGATATGCCTGCTATCAGAAACAGAAGAACCATAAAGAACGGATAAAGAACATACAATATGGCGTCCTGATACTGTACATCGGAGAACCCGCCGAATCCTCCGAGCACACCCTGTGCATTGAAAAGATAGAATACGTGATACACCACTACCATTAAAACCGTACCGGTTCTGATATGGTCGAGATAAATTTTTCTTGTCATAATGACCACCTCCGTGTTGTTTCCTATTATATACCTGTTTGTTCCCGAAATGTTAAAAATACGGGTAAACGGTATTTTTTTGACACTCATCGGCATTTGGGGGGCGGAAATAACCAAATATGGCACAAAAAATAACCGCCTTGTTCTCACAAAAGCGGTTATTTTTGATAATAAATCAGAAATTTATTTAGAAAGCAGTTTTTTGATTCTTTCCACTGCTTCTATGGTTTTGTCACGGTCGCCGAAGGAAGTCAGACGGAAGAATCCTTCGCCGTTTTCACCGAATCCTGCTCCGGGTGTACCTACCACATTGGCTTCATTAAGGAGCAAATCGAAGAAATCCCACGACTTCATACCATTCGGGCATTCAAGCCAGATATACGGTGAATTTTTGCCGCCCGTATAATAAATGCCGAGTTCATCAAGAGCGGATGAGATAATTTTGGCATTTTCCTTATAGTATTCGAGGTTGATCTTGATTTGTTTCTGACCTTCTTCAGAGAATACAGCGGCAGCTGCACACTGTACAGGCCACGAAACACCGTTAAACTTGGTTGCCTGACGTCTGTACCAGAGTTTGTAAATGTTATGGCCGTCACGTTCCAGTTCTTTCGGAATCACCGTGTAGCCGCAGCGTGTACCCGTAAATCCTGCTGTTTTGGAAAGCGAACAGAATTCAATGGCACAAGTTCTGGCACCTTCCACAGCAAAAATACTTCTGGGAACATCTTCGGTAATGAAGGCTTCATAAGCACAGTCATACAAGATAATGGCATTGTTCTGATTAGCATAGTCTACCCACGCTTTCAGCTGTTCTGCCGTATAAGCCGCACCTGTGGGATTATTGGGCGAGCAGAGATAAATAATATCGGCACTCACACTGTTGTCGGGCATTGCGGTAAAATTATTTTCTTTATTGCTGTTGGCATAAATGATTTTTCTGCCCGCCATAATATTGGAATCAACATATACGGGGTAAACCGGGTCTGTGACCAGAACAGTATTATCTTCATCAAAAATATCACCAATATTGCCGCAGTCAGATTTTGCACCGTCTGAAATCAGAATTTCATCAGCAGAAACTGTGACACCGAAAGAAGCATAATAATCGGATATAGCTTTTCTGAGAAACTCATAACCTTCATAATCGGGATAACCTTTGAAGGTTTCCTTTTTTGCCAGGTCGTCAGCACCCTTTTTCAGTGCCTCAACAACAACAGGTGCCAGCGGAAGTGTCACGTCGCCTATACCAAGACGAATCACGTCTTTATCAGGATTAGCCGACTGATAGTCATTGACTCTTTTGGCAATTTCGGCAAAAAGATAATTCGGTACAAGATTATCAAATTTTTTATTTACTTTCATTTTTTCAACTCCATTTGATTTGAATTTTTTGAATGGTTAAACGAATGTTACCATACTATCCTAATTATAAATAAAAACAAAGAAAATTGCAACCAACATTTTATTTGACAACTGAATCATTTTATTTGACAACTGAATCTTTATTTTATTTCACAAGTGAGTCTTTAAAAATTCCCGCAGGGGAAGATCGAGGAACCCCTGCGGGAACGGAACGAACCATTTCCTTTGCATATGGTACTTGTCAATCGATGAGCCGGGGCTGCCTGCCCCTAAGCCCCGGCAAGCCTTTGAAAAGGCTTGAGCGAAACTTTGAATGGTGGCTGAATCAGAGATTGGTGTAGCCCATCAGACTTTCATCCACTTCTCTGGCAGCATCTCTGCCTTCTCTGATGGCTCTGACAACCAATGACTGTCCGATATGCATATCTCCTGCCGCAAAAACATTTTCCACATTCGTCTTGAAACTTCCGCTGTCTGTGGCAACATTGGTTCTTGCATTGACTTCTACGCCGAACTCTTTGACAACATATTCTTCTGAGCCTAAGAATCCTGCCGCTATCAGCACTAATTCCGCTTCAACCGTATATTCTGTGCCTGCCTGCTCTTTCATCATCAGTCTGCCTGTTTTCTCGTCCTTTTCGGGAGAAAGTTTGACCAGTACTGCACCGATGAGATTGCCGTTCTTGTCTTTCAGGAACTCTTTGACAGTTGTCTGATAAACTCTCGGGTCATTGCCATACACTTCTGCGGCTTCTTCCTGTCCGTAGTCTGTTTTGCATACTCTGGGCCATTCGGGCCAGGGATTATCGGGCTGCCTTTCTTCGGGAAGTTTCGGCATCATTTCCAGCTGCAATACAGACTTTGCACCGTGCCGCACACTGGTTCCCACACAGTCATTGCCTGTATCGCCGCCGCCGATAACAATAACATTCTTATCCTTTGCGGAAATATAAGTACCGTCTTTCAGCTGACAGTCAAGCAGTGATTTGGTTGTCGATTTCAAAAAGTCAACTGCAAAGTAAATTCCTTTAGCATCACGGCCCTTTGCCTTAATATCTCTCGGATTGGAGGCACCGCAGGCAAGAATCACTCTGTCAAATCCTTTCAGAAGTTCCTGAGCGGTTATATCCTTTCCGACATTGACACCTGTTTTAAAAACAATGCCTTCCTCTTTCATAATATTGATTTTGCGGTCGATGATGTGTTTTTCGAGTTTCATATTCGGTATACCGTACATCAGCAGTCCGCCCACACGGTCGCTTCTTTCAAAGACTGTGACAGAATGACCTCGTTTATTCAGTCTGTCTGCCGCCGAAAGTCCGGACGGTCCCGAACCGATGACCGCAATTTTTTTGCCTGTTCTCACTTGGGGAGGTTCGGCTTTGGCAAAACCCTCAAGGTAAGCATTTTCGATAATGGCATACTCATTGCCCTTGACGGTAACGGCATCACCGTTCGCACCGCAGGTACAGGCTTTCTCACACAGTGCGGGACATACTCTGGAAGTAAATTCGGGGAAACTGTTTGTCATTTTCAGTCTTTGATATGCCTGCTCCCACGCACCTCTGAAAACAAGATCATTCCATTCGGGAATGAGATTGTTCAGAGGACAGCCGGAATAGGCACTGCCTATCATCATACCCGACTGACAGAAAGGTACACCACATTCCATACATCTTGCACCCTGTTTTTTCTGTTCTTCTGCCGAAAGCGGCTCGTGAAACTCATCATAATTTCTGATACGTTCTCTGACGGAATATGCCGGTGCGTCTTTTCGTGCATAATCCATAAATCCTGTCGGTTTTCCCATTGTAACTGCCTCCTCACTTACTGTTGACAACACGATAAAACGCTTCTATTTTTGCCTGTTCCACCGTCATTCCTTTGCTTTCCATCAAAGCAATTTCTGTCATAATTTCTTTGTAGTCTTTGGGAATGATTTTCTTGAACTCGGGCAGATACCGGTCGAAGTTTTCGAGTATTTCTTTACCCTTTGCGGAGCCGGTTGCTTCTACGTGCTGTTCAATCAGTTCTTTCAGTTCGGCAATATCATATTTATCAGTCACTTCCGTAAACAGCACAGGACCTTTGTTGAGTCTGGTGTACAGATCTCTGTCCTCATCAAGCACATAAGCAATACCGCCCGACATACCCGCAGCAAAGTTTTTGCCTGTTTTGCCGAGTACTACGACCCTGCCGCCTGTCATATATTCACAGCCGTGATCGCCTACACCCTCAACAACTGCCGAAGCACCGGAATTTCTCACACAGAAACGTTCTCCGGCAACACCATTGATAAAGGCTTTGCCGCTTGTAGCACCATACAGGGCAACATTGCCGATGATGATATTGTCTTCTGCCTTGAATTTGGAATTTTTCGGAGGATATACGATCAGCTTGCCGCCCGAAAGTCCCTTTCCGAAATAGTCATTGCTGTCGCCGCTGAGTTCCATTGTCAGACCGTTCGGGATAAAGGCACCAAAACTCTGACCGCCCGAACCGCTGCATATTACTTTAAAGGTATCATCTGCCAGTTTATCATCAAATTTCTTGGTAATCTCCGAGCCGAACATTGTACCGAGAGAACGATCCGTATTTTTAATCTCGACCTTAACGGTTTTGGGAGTACCCTTTGCAAAAGAGGACTTGAATTCTTTCATCAATACTTTTTCATCAATTGTGGACTGCAAACGGAAATCATACAGATTCTTTTTGCCGTATTCGATTTTTGTCCGGGAGAAATCACAGCCAAGTATATTGGAAAGGTCAATTTTTTGTCCTTTTTCGGAAAGGTTATCCTTTTGTTTCAGCAAGTCCACTCTGCCTACCAGTTCGTCAACCGTTCTGACACCGAGTTTGGACATATATTCTCTGAGTTCGTTGGCAACAAACATCATAAAGTTGATGACATATTCGGGCTTGCCGACAAAGCGTTTTCTTAATTCGGGATTCTGTGTTGCCACGCCAAACGGACAAGTATCCAGATTGCAGACTCTCATCATTGCACAGCCCAGTGTCACAAGCGGAGCAGTTGCAAAACCGTATTCTTCCGCACCGAGAATTGCTGCTACGGCAACATCACGACCGGTCATCAGTTTACCATCTGTTTCAATCACGACCTTATCACGCAGATCGTTCATAATCAGCGTCTGATGTGCTTCTGCAAGACCGAGTTCCCACGGAAGTCCGGCATTGTAGATAGAGTTTCTCGGAGCAGCACCTGTACCTCCGTCGTGACCGGAAATCAGGATAACGCCTGCACCGGCTTTGGCAACACCTGCCGCAACCGTACCGACACCACATTCCGAAACGAGTTTAACGGATATTCTTGCATTTTTGTTGGCGTTTTTCAAATCATATATCAGCTGTGCCAGATCTTCGATAGAATAAATATCGTGATGCGGCGGCGGTGAAATGAGTGATACACCCGGAGTGGAGTGACGTGTTTTAGCGATCCAGGGATACACTTTCTTGCCCGGAAGATGACCGCCCTCACCGGGTTTTGCACCCTGAGCCATTTTGATTTGCAGTTCATCGGCAGAAGTCAGATAACGTGATGTTACACCGAAACGTCCCGATGCTACCTGCTTAATGGCGGAACATTTGTTTTCCGAAGTACCCTTTGTTTTCAGACGTTCCAGACTTTCGCCGCCCTCGCCCGAGTTTGACTTGCCGTGAAGACGGTTCATTGCAAGAGCCAGGGTTTCGTGTGCTTCCTGAGAAATAGAACCATAGGACATCGCACCTGTTTTGAAACGTCTTACGATAGATTCCGCACTTTCCACTTCTTCCAGCGGAACAGGATTTTCCGCATAATTAAAATCAAGCAGTCCTCTGATATTGACGGGGGACATTTCCTTGGTAATCATATCGGAATATTTCTGATAAAGTTCGTAATTGCCGGTTCTGGTGGCCGCCTGGAGCATATGAATGGTCTGAGGATTGTAAAGATGTTCTTCCTTGCCGCTTCTGAATTTATGGCTTCCTCTCGATTCCAGTTCCGCCGTACAGCCCAGTCCGAGCGGGTCAAAAGCACGGGTATGGAGTTTGTCGGCATTGTCTTCAATATCTTTGATGGTAATGCCGCCGATTCTGCTGACCGTACCTGTAAAGTACCGGTCGGTAACTTCTCTGCTGATGCCGACAGCTTCAAAGATCTGTGAACCCTGATAAGAGCGGATCGTGGAAATACCCATTTTAGAGGCAATTTTGACGATGCCGTGAAGAACAGCGTTGTTATAATCTTCAACAGCCGCATAGTAATCTTTATTGAGCAAATCATCATTAATCAGTTCATGAATGGTTTCCTGAGCAAGATACGGGTTGACCGCACTGGCACCATAACCGAGCAGTGTTGCGAAATGATGTACTTCTCTCGGTTCACCGCTTTCAAGAATGACCGCAAGTGATGTTCTCTTTTTCGTGTCAACCAGATGCTGATGAAGTGCTGAAACCGCAAGCAGTGACGGTATGGCAAGATGGTTTTCGTCTACACCTCTGTCGGAAAGTATGAGAATATTGGCACCATCATTATAAGCCTTATCTGCCTCGATAAACAGTCTGTTGACCGCTTTGGACAGGCGTGTATTTTTATAGTAAAGTATCGGAACAACGGCAACTTTAAAGCCGTTGGCTTTCATATTTTTAATTTTCAGAATATCGGTAGATGTCAGGATAGGATTGTGGATTTTGATAACATTACAGTTTTCGGGCTTTTCTTCCAGTATATTGCCGTCCTCACCGATATAGACCGTTGTTGATGTAACTACCTCCTCACGTATTGCATCGATCGGAGGGTTGGTAACCTGAGCAAACAGCTGTTTGAAATAATTGAACAGCGGCTGGGGTTCGTCAGAAAGAGCCGCAATCGGAGAATCCGTACCCATAGCGGATATAGGTTCGCTTCCGTCCTTAGCCATCGGCAGAATGGAAGTCATAACATCTTCATAAGTATAGCCGAACGCTTTCTGAAGTTTTTTCAGTTCTTCGTGACTGTGTTCTTCGACCTTCATATTCGGAATTTTCAAGTCGTGAAGTTTGACAAGATGACCGTCAAGCCATTCACCGTAAGGTTTTTTGGACGCATAGGATTCTTTCAGTTCCTCATCATCAATGAGTCTGCCCTGCACCGTATCAACCAACAGCATTTTGCCGGGCTTCAGTCTTTCTTTGGATACAATTTTTTCGGGAGCCACAGGCAATGCTCCGACTTCTGAGGAAAGGATCAGATTATTGTCGTCTGTGATATAATATCTCGATGGTCTGAGACCGTTTCTGTCAAGAACCGCACCCATAATGTCACCGTCAGAAAACAGAATGGAGGCAGGACCGTCCCACGGTTCCATCATTGTCGCATAATATTGATAAAAATCTCTTTTTTTACGGCTCATTGTATGGTTATTATCCCACGGCTCCGGAATGGTAATCATTACCGCAAGAGGAAGATCCATACCACTCATTACCAAAAATTCAAGCGTATTGTCGAGCATTGCCGAGTCGGAACCTTCTGTATTGACAACGGGAATGACCTTATCGAGATCGCCTTTCAGATGTTCGGAACGCATAGTTTCTTCTCTGGCAAGCATTTTATCGGCATTGCCTCGTATAGTGTTGATTTCGCCGTTATGCACGATCATTCTGTTGGGATGAGCCCTCTGCCAGCTCGGATTGGTATTGGTCGAAAAACGGGAATGAACCATTGCAATAGCGGATTCATAATCCGGATCCTGCAAATCAAAAAAGAATCTTCTCAGGTCGCCTACCAAAAACATACCTTTATAGACAACTGTACGGCTGGAAAGTGAAACAACATAGGTATCTTCATTGCTCTGTTCAAACACACGTCTTGCCACATACAGTTTTCTGTCAAAGTCAATACCTTTTCTGACACCATAGGGTCTTTGGATAAAGCACTGCATAATACAGGGCATACAGTCCACTGCTCTTTTGCCAATGGCATTGATGTCGGAGGGAACTTCTCTCCAGCCCAGCACTTTCAGTCCTTCTTTTTCGGCAATGATCTCAAACAGTTTTCTTGCCTGATTTCTTGCCAGTTCTTTCTGCGGGAAAAAGAACATACCGACGCCGTAATCTCTTTCGGAGTGAAGATCAATGCCGATTTCTTTAGCAGCCTTCTGAAAGAACTTGTGTGAAATTTGCAGCAAAATACCAACACCGTCACCTGTTTTGCCTTCGGCATCTTTACCGGCACGATGTTCCAGTGTTTCAACTATGGTAAGAGCATTTTCAACCGTAGAATGTGATTTTATACCGCTGATATTGACCACTGCACCTATACCGCAGTTATCATGCTCAAACTTTTCGGAATACAAAGTTTTACATTCCTCTTCTGTCTGCTTACGCAACATTAATATCATCTCCTGATTTGATTTGGTACATAAATTTCGCCCAAAAACAAACTTTTTCATTTATGCACTCTGCACGATTGTTATTATATAATCTATTTCCTTGTATGTCAATAGTTTTTTGCAATTTTTTTATATTGAAATTCATTTTCGCCGTTAAAAATTGTTATTTCATCGAGTAATGACATTTTTTACGCAAGAAATATTTTTTTTGTTGCAAATTTTTAAAGTAATGGATTCAATATGCTTAACATTTACCGGACATTTCCGATTATTTTCAGGCACTGTGACAAACAACCGATATGATAATGAAACTGTATGATTAATGGATACAGACAACTATGATGAAAGCCTCGCTCTCCGATATAGAGAACGAGGCTTCTTTTGCCGACATACTGTAAACTATTACAGCATCAGAATTTTATCACAAAACGCTGCTATTTCGTCTTTCCGGGATGCCACATTTTCTTTGTATTCCACAGAACATAAGCCCAGTTTGCCGCAGCATTCAATTTCTAAATGTCCATAATAATGTTCGATACTTTGTATAATTCTATCGCATTCTTTCATACCCGATCCTGTCCGCAACGCAACAGAATAACCCTTTTTTCCTCTGCCGATAGTAGAATGGGGTTCGTGTGTATTGGACCAAGGAGTACATCTGTCAATAAACGCCTTGAACTGTCCCGGAATATCTGCCCAATAGGACGGTGCAACAGACACAATAATATCCGCTTGTTCCAATTCATTCATAATCAGTGTCACATCGTCGTCCATTACACATCTGGCAGTATTGTGACACGTCCGACAACCTTTACAAAACTTAAAGTCATAATCGTCAATGCAAATACTCTTTGTCTGATGCTTTACAGAAATTTTTTCAGAAATGAGTCGGACAATTTCGGCGGTGGCTCCCGTCTTGACAGGACTGCAATTGATAACCAATACATTCATATGAATTCCTCCCGTATTTTGATATAGCCATCAAGAAGATAGTTACCTATTACTCCACAGCGAACAATACATTTGAGTTCTTGCAGCAAAACGTTTGCACTGCAGTAATTCTCTTACCTGTGCTTTTGTGTACCAGTTGGCACGGATTTCCTCCATATCAGAATCACTCTGTCTGAATGTGCCGCTTGCTGTTCCCAGAATCACGATTCCCTTTTCGTTGGAAAACCCGACGGCAGAATAGCTTTCCGGCCATATTTCCGATATAGTGTCCAGATGAAGCCCCGTTTCCTCCCGCAGCTCACGTTCTGCCGCTAAGTCCGGCGTTTCGTCCCGGTCGATCAGTCCCGCAGGGAAATTGTATACCCATTCCCCGACCGCCATACGAAATTCATAATTCAGCAATATCTTGCTGCCGCTGTCATCATGGAGAATCATAATAACCGCATCGGTTTTTCCGCACTTTTTTTCAGAATACTTTCTGCGGCGGGATTGATATATTCAACAATGCCATTCAGTCCAAGAACTATTACTCCCTCCGACATATCCCGGATAATGCTCATTCGTATCAATTCGTTTTGCTTGTTCCTGTCTTGTTTCATCGTAATCATCTCTTTTTGATTTCTACTGAACCTGTCCCACCGGAGCTGCTCGCCCCTGTACCCGCAGAGGTGATGAAATGGAACCCTCTAAAAACGAGTGACCGCAGGGAGCGATTACGCAAATCGTCCCGTACGGTCACGCACTGGTCGAGGTGACAGGACTTGAACCTGCGGCATCTTGGTCCCAAACCAAGCACTCTACCAAACTGAGTTACACCTCGATATATATGAAACAACTATATTATTATACATTTTAAATCGGTATATGTCAAGCTATTTTTGATAAAAAAACTGTCGAAAAACACGTTACCGATACGGTAACAGGTCATTCGACAGCTTGATTGCCGTTAAGCGAGATTTTTCTTTATTTCATCAAGAAGTTCATCGTAATTTTCAAACGCTTTGAGTTCCGGATTATCTGCTTTAATTTTATCTGTGCTTTTAAAGAGGAATCCTGCCTTACTTGCTTTGATCATACCGAGATCGTTATAGCTGTCGCCGCTCGCAATCGTATCGTAGCCGATCGACTGAAGTGCTTTAACAGTAGTAAACTTTGAATTTTCAATACGCATTTTAAAGCCTGTGATTTCACCATTGTCAGCAACTTCCAGAGAATTACAGAAAATGGTAGGCCAACCGAGCTTTTTCATTAGAGGCTTTGCAAACTGGGTAAATGTATCACTGATAATGATGACCTGTGTCAATGAGCGAAGTTCGTCCAGAAATTCTTTTGCACCGGGAATCGGATCAATTTTTGCGATAGTATCCTGAATTTCTTTCAGACCAAGACCATGTTCTTTCAGCACACCCAATCTCCAAGTCATCAATTTGTCATAATCCGGTTCGTCACGAGTTGTTTTTTTCAGTTGGGGAATACCGCTCTCTTCCGCAAAGGCAATCCATATTTCAGGTACAAGAACACCTTCGAGATCTAAACAAACTATATCCATATTGGTTACTCCTTTTGATTCATAATCACTCGGCAAAAGCAACTGCTCCTTTGTCGAATACTATCCTATTATATTACATTTTCATTGATTTGTAAATATGAACTTTAAAAAAAGCACGAAAATCAATTTTGTCATATTATTTCTTCTTTTTCTTTGTCTTAGCATTTTTCTTGCCGCTGTTTTTGGAATGGTTTTGTACGGGTTGTTTTTTTTCATTTTTAACGGTTTTATCGGATACTTTTTTGGGTTCGTCCGATGATTCTTTTTCGATCTTTGTATCTTTTTGTACCGGTTCGGAACTTACCGGCTTTTCTGTCTTGTCTGTTTTTGCCGATTGTTCTTCTTTTTTCTTTTCCATAAAAAATTTCTTTTTCAAGGCAATTGAAAAATACGGCTTGATCATTTCAATGGTTCTTTCATTCGGAGTGAACAGCAGTATCGCCGGCTTTTGTCTTACTTTATCGTGAATGATAACATAATATGTATCAAGAGCATATTCATCCACGGCAGCCTTGAGAATCAATTCATAATTTGATGTATCAATGGTTTTCTTGCCTGTTTCGGGGTCAATATACTTTCCCATTTTATCAATTGATTTGACATCAAACACGGTTACTTTTTTGCGTTTTGATTTTCCCTTGATTCTGTCAATACGCATTTCCCCTACAACAAATGTATATTCATATTCTATACCCGAATTTTTGATAATGTAGTAGATCAGATAACAGCCTAATCCAAAGGCAAGAATGGCAACCGGAACAAGCCAGCCAAAAAATCCCGATAAATATACCGCAATAAATATCACAAATACAATCAGTACAAGCGACAGAACAATACTTGATACCATTGTAGATGACATTCTTTTTTTAACAATCTGCTCACCGTAATTATTCATAGAATTGACCTGCATAAATTTTTCCATTTTCAACGCTCCTCGTATAATTCATCAATCCATCAAATTATAACATATCACTTTGCAATATTCAAATGTTTCTTTTTGGGACTTTTTGTGCTACAATAGAATTGTCATCAAAATCGGGAGGTAATCAAATGCTTTGTAAAGAAATGCCCAAAATTATGTGGTTTGAAAACGATAACAGATATTCCGAATGCAACGGACTGTTTCACTATATTGTGATACCCAATGTAAAAGAGGAAACAATGACGCTAAAAATCTGGCACGGTGAATTTTGCTATGAAAAAAGCCTCGATCAGATTCTTACCGAACGTACCTTTGAACTGACGGAAAGCGGCAGAAAAGAAATGATTGAATTCATACAGAACGAGGATAAAAATTTTGTGCAGTAAGATTTCGGTGTATACCTATCAAAGTTGATACGTATACACCGATGATTGTCCAAAACAATTTTGACTGTATGGCTTAGTTGGTATATTTCATTTTCAGAGAAGCAATTTTGCTTTGCTCTGCCTGCTCTGTCTGATACCAGCCTCTTGCTTCCATTTCACTGTATATTCGGTCCTGAAGACCAAGTGCCGTGTTGAGAGAATCGGAAAAGGCTCTTCTTACATTATCACTTGACGATTCAATTGTTCCGTGCATAAAAAGATCACAAACACCTTTTTCCAGCAAAAGCATATTTTCCATAAGGTTTCTGTCGTCCATATGAGTCCCTCCGTTCCGTTACAGTAAGTCGTAAAAATTCTGGAATATTCTTTTGTGCTGTCTTTCCACTTCCTGTGCAAGAGCTTTCAGTTCACTATCCTGCATTCTGCTAAGGCTTTCACAGCACTGCGTTTTAAAATACTGTTCGTGACCAAGGGCATCCTCAATATATAACAATTCCTTGTTTGTCATCAAACTATCTCCCCACATTATATCATTACAGCCATTCAATGGAACGACCAATATTATTATGTGTACCTGTAAGCCATATTATGCGGTCGTTTTCTTTTTTTGACGGCATCAGCATCAAGGTCTATTTACTCCGTGCTTTTCATATATTGATATAACCAACAATAAAGTGAGTGATAAAATTGAAGAACCCTCCGGAAAAAATGACCGTCAGAAGTCAGCTTGTTGTCATCGTTCAATCCGCTTTGTGTATTCTTGCCGTTACGGCTGCCCTTTTGCTGAAATCGTTTGGCATTACATTTTATGCCGAAACCGCATCGTCCTATTTTGAACTGATAAACGATTCGGTATTTACCGATGGAAAACAGCTCTTTCATCTTTCGGATAATTCTATCCAAATCAAAGAAACCAGCCATATTTCTCCTGTGACCGACGGTACCGACATCATCATCAAAGAAATGAAGGAACATCTGTGTCTTCCGTTAAAAACCGGTATCATTACCTCTCCTTTCGGCGACAGAGAAGATAACGGCACGGTCAAAAAACATAAGGGTATCGACATCGGGGCGGATAAAGGCAGTGAAATCTATGCCGTTCTTGACGGTACAGTCGCTGCTGCCGAAAAAGATGACTCTTACGGAAACTATACGGTCATCTCACATTCCGACAGTACCCAAACACTGTATGCTCACTGTGATCGGCTTTATGTCAAAAAAGGTGATACTGTCAAAAAGGGACAAAAAATCGCATCGGTGGGTTCTACGGGAGATGCAGACGGCGATCATCTTCACTTTGAGCTGATCGTCAACGGAACGAATATCAATCCTTCCTCCCTGCTCGGAGATGAATACCAATGAGTTTTCAAATCGGAAAAATACGGTTGGAACTCAGTTATCCTTTGGTTGTGGTAATGACTGCCGTGATCATACTCGATACCTCTATGTCCGTAATCATCTGTTTTATATCCGCTGTTTGTCACGAACTGGGACATATCGCAATGCTGAAGCGATACCACACGATGCCCGAAAGAATCAAACTGACACTTTTTGACATCGCCATTATCGATCAGAAACAATACAGTCGGAATAACAAACAGGAACTTGTGGTAACGCTTGCGGGTGTCACGGTCAATTTTTTTCTTTCGGCTGTTTCCTATATGTTGTTCCTTTTTTTTAAATATGAGTTTTTGGGGATTTTTTATTCTGCCAATCTTGCTCTCGGACTTTTCAACAGTATGCCTGTGGATAATCTCGATGGCGGACAGGCTCTCAAAATCCTGTTGTGCAGCTATTTCGATATTGATACAGCCTCCAGGATACTTGATGTTCTGTCATTGCTCATTCTTGTTCCATGTGCCTTTTTCGGATTTTTGATCCTGCTGGATTCCAGATATAATTTTACGCTCCTTATCACATCACTCTATTTAATTGCATTGATACTATTCAAAAAAACAAAATACTGAAAATCAGACTCAACCATTTTGCTGCAAGCAGGCAGTTTCCCGGGGAAAACCCTTTTCTGGCGGAAAAAGGGTTATTCCACGGCCCCCTTTCCCAAAACCGCTGAATTTCGTTATTTCCTGACAAAACTGATTCCGGTGATCCTCCATTTTTTATCTGTTGACGGAAAGAAAATACAATTGTATAATAGACTTGTTCATTAACAAAGGGATGTGAAAAAATGGAGTTTATCTTTACCGAAAGAGGTACAGAATTCCGGGCAGGCAGCGAATTTGATTTAAAAAACACTTTCAGCTGCGGTCAGTGCTTTCGATGGGACGAACAGCCCGACGGTTCTTACTGCGGTGTCGTATACGGAAAATATGTCCGTATCTATCTTGACGGCGACAGAACTATCATCGAAAACTGTACCCAACAGGATTTTGAAACTGTCTGGAAAACGTATTTTGACCTCGATAACAACTACCATCATATCAGAAAAGAAATCGTCCGGAAATGCCCTTCCCTGCAATGTGCCGTTGACAGCATTAACGGCATCAGAATTTTATCGCAGGAACCCTGGGAAGCCCTTTGTTCCTTTATTATTTCCCAGAATAACAATATCCCCAGAATTAAAAAAATCATCAATGCCCTTTGCGAACATTACGGCGAACGAAAAAACGGCTGTTAT
>CACYDP010000099.1 GCA_902773135.1 uncultured Ruminococcus sp. | reverse complement strand
TACGATTTTAACGGTATATCTGCCGGACTGTGAGGGAAGTTTAAAGCTGAAGTTATCATCTGTCGAATAGATGGCATTATCGTGTTTGGGCTGTTTGATTTCCACCCACGCTCCGCCGTCCTTTTTGTACGCATACTTGTATCGGTAAGGAATAACACCGCCTGTGAATTTTGCACTTGCTGTAATGGTCTGTCCTTTTGATACATTGGTGGAACTCAGCTTAGAAGCACTGTTTTTCAATGCAGCGTTGGTATTTTGCTTAACTGTCAGGAAAGTATATTTTGATACATACTGTCCGTATTTATCCGTTGCGGCAATTCGGATCGTATAGTTGCCTGCTTTAGTGAATTTCGGCAGTCTGTAACTGCTGTTTGTCACGTAGCCTGTCATATCAATCCATTTATTGTCTTTATCGTTTTTGTAGGAGTATTTATACTTCCAGCCGCCCTCACCCTTGAAGTTGGCTTTGGCGACGATGTTGTTCCAATTGACCCACGTGGACACACTTCCGCCGCCGACACCTGCATTATCAACAAGTTTAGAGCCATTGTCTTTGGGAGCGGTGGGGGTTTTAACAGTTACTTCGCAAGACGCTGTTTTACCATTGCTTGTTTTCACGGTAATGGTGGCTGTACCATCGCTTTTTGCTGTTATTTTGCCGTTCGATACAGTTGCTACCTTGCTGTTGGAGGTAGTCCACGTTACCGTCTTGTCGGAAGCGTTAGAAGGAGTAATTGTCGCTGTAATCGTTTCACTTGTGCCCTTTACTAAAGTAAGTGATGTCTTGGAAAGTTTCACACTCGACACGGGGGTTGTAACGATAACTTTACAGGACGCTGTTTTTCCGTTTGAAGTTTTTGCAGTAATCGTCGCTGTACCGTTGCTTACAGCGGTAATCTTTCCGTTTGATACTGTCGCTACTTTACTGTTCGAAGTACTCCACGTTACTGTTTTATCAGATGCATCAGATGGTGTAATGGTTGCTGTAATTGTTTGCGTTTTACCTTTTTCCAGACTAAGTGATGTTTTAGAAAGTTTCACGCTTGTTACAGGCTGATTTGCAGTTATGCTGCAAGTAGCTGTTTTGCCGCCGCTTGTTTTGGCAGTTATGACAGCTGTACCTCCGCCTTTTATGGTAACCTTTCCGTTAGATACAACAGCAACTTTTGAATTTGATGTAGTCCAAGTGATTTTTGCATTTCTTATATATTTTGTATTGCTCGGAGAAAGTGTTGCAGTGAGGGTAAATGTATCTCCTACTGTTGTTTTCATGTTAACCTTGTTCAAAGATATATCGGTGGGATTATCGGCAAATATTTTAAATTTTTTGGTTACAGAACCGGAATAGTTATTTTTGCCTTTAATAACCACACTCGCTTCACCCGGTTCGGTATTATTTTTATATGTAACGGTATAATCGGTATTTTTGACCAATTTTTTATCTCCGCATTTTACCGTTATATTCGGCTTTAATGCACTGCCTGTGTAAGTTTGCTCCTCAATATTGGATACAACAGCAGATTTGAGGGAACATTGATTGACCGTAAATGTTTTTTCGATTGTTCCTTTATAATCACCTTTACCTTTTATAACGGCTTTTGCTGTTCCTGCATCAATATTATTTTTATATGAAATCGTATAATCTATATCTTTTGCAAGTGTATATATTCCATCTGTTACGATAATTTTAGGTTCAATCGCCGAACCGTCATATATAAATGTATCAGAATCTAAAGTTACATCACAATCAGAAATATCAACCGATTCATTTTTAGTAAAATTTGCTTCGGCAACTGCTATTGAACGACTGGTAGTAACAAATGAAATATATGTATATTTTTCCTCTATTGTCAATTGTTTCGCTTTATTAAGTGCTATTTTATATTTTTGAGGTAATGACCATCCTTGTACGGGTATTTTTTCAACTATTTCTCCATCTATAATAACACTTAATTCTGTATCAGTAATAGTTGTATTATCCACGTGCCCCAGTGTAAACTCGAAATTATCATATCTTCCATCAAGGTTAAATGAAGCATATGCTCGTCCGTTTGTATAGTCAGGATTAAACCTTATCGCATCAGTAAATGCTTTACCTCCCATATACACATAACGGTCTTCTTCTTTTATATAAAATTCAGACTTACCTGTTTCATATGGCTGACATTTTTTTAACCATACGGATTCTCCTACTTTCTGACCACTTGTACCATTTTTATTCCATACACCATTAAAAATGGCATATTGAACGCTATATCCTCCTGATATGTGTACTGATATTGCAAACTTTAACTGTTTTACTCCAGCTATCTTTAAATTGATATGTTGTGGCAATAAAGAAGAATCATACTCGATCTTATCAGATAACACTCCATCATAATATACATTTATGGTGGCATTAGCGATTGAAGGTGTATCATCTAATTTTGCAAAATCAAATGAAAAACTATCAAATTTTCCATCAGTATTAAATGCTATTGTGGGCGTTTCATCTCCATACCATCGTTCTATAAAATAACCTTCACTATACTCATTTCCGGCAATTTTAAATGATTTATCATCATCCATTTGGTATTTACTATAACATTTGCTTGAAGACCATTGATAAGGTTCACAATCGTTCACCCATCCTGTTCCCGCAATAAAAGCCGCATTCGCTGTTATTTCCGTACCCGTGTACTGCGGCAGTGCCGTGCCAGCATAAGCACCGAGCATTAAAGCAGCAAGACTGATACTTAATACCCTCTTAGCCATTTTTCTTCTTTTCATTATTAAAAACCTCCTGAAATATCATCAAATTTTATTCTTGGACAAATTTATATTCATTTTTTTGGGCATATTTTTCTGCTTCAGAACCTTTTTTGCCATAGATTACAGTAACATCTTTTGGAGCACCGATGTCTTCTATCACCTCTACACTCTCCGGTATATGTAATGAAAGTTCGGTAGTATCTCCGTAAGATCTTTCAATCCCAAAAGCATTGCGATTTATTTTGATTACATCATTTGATAATTTAACCTCTCGTAATTTACTATCTTTTTCGAAAATATCTGTTGGAACTTCCTCTGATTTAATTTCGACAGACTTCAGATTTTTACAACCACTAAATAAGAAGCGACCGGGGGAATCTGCCCATTTTGATTCAAAATAAGTAACACCTTTAGGAATGACTGCTTTTTCAAGGTTTTTATTGCTAGCAAATATACCGTCTGTCAATTCTATTCCTTCCGGAAGTGTAAAAGATTCCAATCCACAACCAAAAAATGCTTGCTCATTAATCTTCTTTATATTTTCCGGAATTGTTAAACTTTTTAATGATTCACAAGATTTAAATACATCTGCCCCTATTTCTGTAACACCTTTTCCAAAAGTGATAGTTTCTAAATACTTACAATTTTCAAAAGATCTATCTTGTATTAAAGTTACCGAATCAGGAATGACCAATTCTTTAAAATTTGGTGTCAGACTATCAAAGGTTGCTTTAAACGCTCCTTCTGGTATTTCTGTTACGCCATCCGGTATAATCAGTTTTTCATCAAATGCATTTTCAGCTGAACAATTACAAAATGCATATTCGCCAATGGTGGTCAGCTTACTTGGCAATTTAATTCCCTCTAAATTTTTACAATCCGTAAACGCCCGTTTTCCTATTAATCTGACAGAATCAGGAATATTAATACTCTTTGCTTGACTTTTATAAAAAGCATTTTTCCCTATCCACAAAATCGTATCAGGCAGTTCCACAGATGTAACTGAACTGCTTACTATTCCTTGACTGTCCTCTCTGGAATATAATTCTGTCACCGATAAGCCATCAATTTCCTCCGGAATTTTGACTTTTAAACTTTTGCCTGTATACTTTGTAATTGCAATATGATTGGTATAAACATCATATTCAAATTCGTCACTTGATTTTTTGGATTGTACCAACGAGCCTTCATCAAGGAATTCATCTGTACTGCTTTCAGCTGAATTTTCAACTGTTGAATTTTCTTCTGATGAACCGCTGTCTGATGTAAGACTGCTGGCCGAGTTGGTCTGAGGTTGTTCCGAATTACCGGTGACGCTTCCCGCACAGCCCGACAACATTGATACAGCCATTGATGCTAACAGCAGGATTGAAATTATTTTTGATTTTTGTTTACTCACTTTAATTCCTCCTAATAATAAGCTTGTACTAAAATATTAGTATATACTTTATTATACAGTAAATATTTACTTTGTCAAGCAATTTTTAGTAATAATATAGTAAAATCCAAATATAAAAGGAGGTTTTTTAGTATGAATAGAATACGCAGCCTTAGAGAAGACCGGGACTTACGCCAGATAGATGTAGCAAATGCAACAGGAATCGACCAAAAAACTTTATCAAATTACGAAACAGGAAAAACCAATCCCGACAGCTATGCCCTGATCAAATTAGCGGATTTTTTTGAAGTAACAATTGACTACCTTGTCGGAAGAACAGACAATAATTTTGATAAAAAGTGTGATATAAAGAAAAAAATAGAATCAATACAAAAAGACCTTGAAGACCTCAAAATGATATTATGATATTATGATATAACAGACCTGTTCGATAACCAAAAACTTGATTTCGGGATTCATCGAACAGGTCTGCTGCAAAAATTGACATTAAAATGATTCAATGATACAATATTTTCAGAGTCTGCTTCAAATCTTCGCACCGCACGGTACAGATATAAAACAGGCTCTTACCGTTCATTTCTGCGAAAAGAGGTAAAACGATGATAACGAATTTTCACACCCATACATACAGATGCAAACACGCTTCCGGTACGGAAGAAGACTATACCGCCGAAGCCGTCAGACAAGGAGCTGCGATTCTCGGATTTTCCGACCACGGACCGTTTCCCGATAAAGATTACGGACTTCGTATGGATTACAGCGAATTAGGGAATTATATTAATGCCATCAATGAATCTCAGGAAAAACATAAAGATGAGATTCTGCTCTATAAAGGTCTTGAAATTGAATATCACCCTCAGTATACGGAGTATTATCGGTCACTAACGGAGCAGCACGGTCTGGATTATCTTGCTCTCGGGGAACATACTTATACCACCCCGGACGGTGAATTTCATAATATATTTTTTGCACAGTCAACGACAGACTACATTGATTATGCCAATGCAATCTGTCGGGCAATTGAAACGGGCTTTTTTGCTTTTGTAGCTCACCCTGACGTAATGTTTATCAATACATTTGAATGGGACGACTGCTGTGATAAAGCAAGCGAATTGATTATTGACTGTGCCGAAAAGCATAATGCGGTACTGGAATATAACGCTAATGGCATCAGAAGAAACCTTCGTGCTTATTCTGACGGTATTCGATACCCCTATCCGCACAAGAAATTCTGGGATATGGTCAAACAGACAAACATCCGAGTTCTGGTCGGTTCAGACTGCCACTGTCCCGAGCAGATCCACGATGAATATATGCGTAAAGCCGTACAAACCGCTGTTCAAATGGGTTTGAACGTCATTGAAAATATATTTTAAGTGAGAAAGGAAACTGCAATGAAGTTAAAAAATTATCTGTGTTTTTTGCTGACGATTATATGGATATTTTCTTTGACAGGCTGCGGTAAAACACAGTCGGAGAATCCTCCCGAAAGTTCGCTGCCTTCAAACGTATCATCAGAGCCTGTTTTATCGGAACCGTCAAAAGAAACCTCTCACGTTTCAGACAAATCAGAAACCAAAACCACTCTGCCCGAAGAATTCAACGACAAGGGAATTTTTTCAGCCTATTATGAAAAAGCCTATGAAAAAATGCAGCATATGAACCTTGAAGAAAAAATCGGTCAGATGATCTATGCACGCTGTCCGATAACAAACGGTGCGGAAATCGCTCAGAAATATCATCTCGGCGGATATGTATTGTTCGGCGAAAACTTTGCAGACAAAAGTAAAGAAGAAGTATTGTCAGAAATGCAGTCATATATTGATTCACAGGAAATCCCTATGACACTTTCGGTGGACGAAGAAGGCGGTACGGTAACAAGAATCAGCGGCAAGCCCCAGCTGAGCAGCAAAGAATTTGAATCGCCGAGAGATTTGTATAACAAGGGCGGTATGGAACTGATTTGTTCCGATGCCAAAGAAAAAGCAAAATTTCTGAAAAAATATTTGATTGACACCAACCTTGCCCCCGTGTGTGATATTTCCCTTGATGAAAATGCTTTTATGTACGACCGCTCTGTTGGTCTTGATCCCAACGGGACAAGTACGTTTGTCAAAAATGTAACGGAAATCAGTCAGAAAAACGGTGTATCGGTAACACTGAAACATTTTCCCGGGTATGCGGACAATGCAGATACACATACAGGCATTGCCGTAGACGACAGAAGTTTGGAGGAATTTCAGAAAAATGATTTCAAGCCTTTTGAGGCGGGGATTCAAGCGGGAGCACATCTGATTCTTGTCAGCCATAATATTGTCAATTGTATGGACAATACACAGCCTGCCTCGCTCTCCCCTAAAGTTCATCAAATACTCCGCAGCAGTCTGCATTTCACAGGAATTATTATCACTGATGATCTTGATATGGACGCTGTCAAAGAGTACAGCGGTGAATATTCCCCTTCTGTTGCCGCCGTGCTTGCCGGAAATGATATGATCCTCACAAGTGATATTGAGTCTTCCTGCCATGATATAAAAAACGCTGTTGAAAAGAAAATCATTGATGAAACAACCATCAACCAATCGGTAACACGCATATTAGCCTGGAAGTACACCACAAAATTAATGCAATAAACAAAAATGTTCGGGTACCTGATAAAGTACACCGAACATTTTTATTTTTAAAATATTCTGAAAATTGCGGGTGCAGGGACCATAATGCCTGCCGGGTGCGTTTGGTCGGGGGTTGGGACAAAGCCCTCATATTCTGTAATCGCCATGATACGCTGTATATTTTTTACGCCTCTGACAAAATATCTTCAATGCAGTCCGCATAGACACTCGGCGGATTGGCTCCCCGTATATATTCGGCAGCTTTACCGTCCTTAAAAACTATAACCGTAGGAGTATTATCAATACCGCACCTTGCCGCAACATCGGGTGACTGTTCAATATCCAGTGCCAACACTCTGATACTGTCATAGTATCTGTCTGCTATTTCTTCTATGATCGGTTCAAGACCACGGCTGTGTACGCACCACTCTGCATAAAACAGCACCAGAGAAACACCTGTTTCGATACGGCTGTCAAAATCGTAGGAATCAATTCGTATAATATCTTCGTTCATTTTCATATCACCTCATAATTATATAACGGAAACATTCATCGGAATAGGGAATCTATGCAATAAGTATAAAAGAACATCTGTGCCAATCATTATTTTTCAAATACCCCTTATAACGTCAACTTTCGCATTTTGTTAATGCTATATTTTTATTACAAAATCAATCGGTCATCTGCGGTTTTTGAGTTCATCGGCAAATATTCTGAGTTTGACGGCAATGCTGCCTATAAACGGAAGAATATTCTGTTCCGACTTAACCGCCGACCTTATTCCCAAAACAACCAGGAAAACATAGGCGACCGTCAGTGCAAGATATATGAGAAAGCTTATGATCAATTGTACAGGAGGAATGAAAGAGAGTACCAATGACAATAAAGCATTCATCATATACAGCAAGAAAAAAACAAAGAACAGAACGCCTCCCTGATATTTATGAAAACGTAAGTCGGGATTGCAGCGTTCTACGGCAAAGTGTCCGATGACAAAAAACACACCTATATATGAAATTGCAGAAAGAAAACGTATATTGCCGTTATTTTCGTTCATATTGCAAACCTCCGCAAAAAAAGAATATAGTATATTTTATAATATATTTTATATAAATGCAAGAGTGATAAAAAAATGACAAAAAATACGCATAATAACCTAAGGAATTTCATATAGATGTTGTGAAAAGAACAGGAGGCTTTGCCTCATCAAGAAAGGAATGAAAGCAAAATGGCAGGATACTATCCTGAAGGCAGACTTATCAATACGGTGGAAAATCTTTCATCACTTCAGTCACTGTCACAGCTGACAGAAGCATATCACGACGGGAGAATCCTCGAAGCCAGAGCCATCGTATGCGACTCTTCGCATAATTTGATTGTCGATCTCGGCTGTATCAAAGGGATTATCCCCCGTGAAGAAGGTGCTATTGGTATACGTGAGGGTACGGTAAGAGATATTGCCGTTATTTCGAGAGTAAACCGTCCTGTGTGCTTTGTTATCACGGATTTCAGAAAAAACGAATCGGGACGAACCGTTGCAATACTCTCACGCCGGATTGCACAGGAACGCTGTATGAACGAATACATTTCAGAACTGATTCCCGGTGATGTCATCGATGCCAAAATCACTCACCTGGACTCTTTCGGAGCTTTTGCGGATATAGGCTGCGGCATTGTATCGCTGCTCCCCATCGACTCCATTTCGGTATCCAGAATTGATCACCCTCGTGAACGTTTCTCGGTAGGAATGGAAATCAAAGCCATCGTCAAAACAATAGAAAACGGCAGAATCAGCCTGACCCATAAAGAACTTCTCGGCACTTGGGAAGAAAATGCCTGCCGTTTTGAAATAGGTGAAACGGTGGCAGGCATTATTCGTTCCGTAGAAGAATATGGTGCATTTGTAGAACTTGCTCCCAACCTGGCAGGTCTTGCGGAAATGAAAGACGGTATTCGTGCCGGACAGCAGGCAAGCGTTTATATTAAAAACATCATTCCGGGAAGAATGAAAATTAAACTGATTATCATAGACACATTTGACTATGAATATCACCCCGGAAATCCGGAGTATTTCTTTGACGGAAAACATATAGACAAATTTATGTATTCCCCTCCGGAATCGGATAAAATCATTGAAACACAATTTTCAATCTTCGAAAACAGTCTTAAAAGACCGTCACAGCCTCTTGAACTGCGTACTCCTTTGTGTGTTTAATTGATAATACAGCAGACAAAAACCGACTTCCTCATTTCTGACGGAAGTCGGTTTTGAATTGATGCAGTTTATGAATTCTTTGCCCGCTTTCTTCTTACTGTGAAAGCAATCAGGAATACGATTGCAATCACCAATATCACAGCACCTGCCACAACAGGATAGAAAAGCTGTTTATTGGCGTAGAAAATAACCCAGCCGTTTGTAGATACCGTTACGTTGGAAATCATATATTTATCCACGTCAACGGCATTTCCTGCTTCATCTCTGCATTCAAAAATAATGTTCTGAGAATATCCCTCAGGAATATCAAACTCAATATTTTTATTTTCCGATAAATATGCCGAAAAATCTTTCAGTCCTTTTTCTTTGACAATGTCATCACTGTCAAACAAGGTGCTGCCGGTTGATTTGCCGTCTGTATCAGCAAACGATACTCTGAACATATCAATCCGGTTTTTCTCGGAAACGGAAACAATCACGTGCTGTTTTCCCGACTGATACAGACTGTCAGATCTTACACCGCTGATTGTCAGAATAGGTGCCGTATGATCAATAATAAATTGAATCTTTGCACTTCCGTTACTGCTGCTGTCGTTATAAGATGTACTGCCCGTTTCATCAGTGGTGGTGATACGGATATTTTGCTCTCCTTCTGTAAATTCGCCCGATTTTGACTTGAAACTGTCAGGGGTAATGTAATATGTCTTGCTGTACCATTCGGTCGATGTACCGGCTTTTTCTTCGGTCCAGTAGCCTTTTGATGTGCGGTCACCGTCTTCCAACATTGTCAGATCTGTATTTTCAAGCTGAATTCTGGCATCTTTTGTAGGAACAACATTGATCTCTTCAATCACAATATTTTTTTCTACTCCCTGAATGACACTGCCGGTAATGCTTTGCGTGTACTCATCGCTGATTCGGAATGTAGAACCGTTTCTGTTAATGGAAAATACTACTTCATCAAGATTTTGTCCGTCTACGGTAATCTGATTCTGAGCCATATCAGAACGGTCCGTCACCACATTTCTGAGGGTATAGATTCCGTCATATTCAAGGTTCTCGATTTCATAACGATATTCTGTATCACTGACACGTTTCAGATATTGAGATATATCAATCTCTTTTGTTACAAAATTGCCGTTTTCATCTCTGGTCAGAACGGTCAGCGTAGGCTTAAAGGAATTGTTGTCAAAATGAGAATCATTCGCCTTCAGTACAAAACCGATATTGCCGTTATCATTCATCGCACTCTTATTGGATATATTACTGAGTGTGACGGCAGGTTTACTTTTATCAATGACAAATTTATCGGAAGTTTTGGCAGACTGGTTGCCGGAACGGTCTTTATAAGTGACACTGACATAATATTCACCCTCATCGGAAACACGGAATGTGCCGGTATGGACATCTCCGTTATCTGACCATACGGCAGATACTGTTTTATTCAAGTGCTTTCCATTCTTTTCAAGGCTTATCTGAACGTCTTCCGCAAAGAAATTTGCTTCCGTCACTATAACCGATACTGTCAAAGCATCGTTATAGTAAAAAGTATTTTCACTCTTGCGTATCGGTGTATCAAAACCAAAGGTAATTTCCGGTGAAATATTATCCACTATAATGATTTTGTTATCATTGTTGATAGATTGATTTTCGGCTGTATCATAAGCTGTAAATCCGACAGTACCTCTGAACTGATTTGTTTCTCCTAAAACACCTCTCGGAACACTGAACGAAGCCGAAGCGGTTTTGCCGTTACGTACAATTCTCGATGCTTCAACAGCCTCATTCATCAGTTCGGCATTGACTTTGCTGACACCTGACGATTTTATATAGCTGTAATCGAATTTTCTGATAGCAGTGGTATCATCTGCGGCACTTACCGTAACGGTCACGGGTGATTGATAGAATCCGAAACTCAAGGTGTTAATAACATTGTGGAAGATGTCCGAACTGTATGAAACCGTCAGGTTCTTAGGGGGTGTTTTGTCTACGGTGATCGGATCTGTAAATCTGGCAGAAGATCTTTTTGCGAGGTCTTTGCAGCTAAACGCAAAATCATAGTTGGCATCAACATTAAATGTCAGCGTAATGCTGTGTCTGTCGCTGCCCGAATGAGACCAGTCTGATTTAAGATAATTCACAGGGAAGGTCTGATCAACCGCATCAAAAGCAGTTAATGCTATATCGAAATTGTCTGCATCAAAATTGCGTTCCAGTACCGTAAGAGTTGCCGTGATGTTTTTGTTGTAATACTTTCTTCCTGCAACTGTACTGATCGGTTCTGAGGAATATACGACACTTTCTATCACGGGGTCAACGGTATCAATCACAATTTCAGGGGATACATATTCCGTCATTCGATTGGTGGAACGATCGGTATAGTTGATGGTAAAGAAGTTGCTTTCTTCTCTGGCGATACGAATCGTGCCGATATAGGTATCTGTTTCAGAACTTTGTATCCATTCCATATTGTATCGGGCATTATTCAATGCCACATAGACATCTCCCGGAAGAAAGTTCGCTTCTTTGATTTTGACGGACACTTCTGTTGCACCGTCATAATACATTACGTTATTTTTAATATTGATACAAGGCTGATAAGTCACACTGCACTGCGGAGCAACAGTATCAACAATGATTCCCTTGATGTCCTTATAAGATACGGTGTTTTTGGCTCTGTCAGCAGCACTGTAAGAAATATTGCCCTTGTACTGTCCTTTTCCGAATGTATATTTCGCCGAAGCCGTCTTTTTATCGGAAGAATATGTTATATTTCCGGAAGATAAGGTGATATATTGATTTTGATTTTCCGGTTCTCTTCTGATATTGGAGGTACTTGCATTATCGGCTCTGTTATAGGACAAATCAAAGCGATTAATGCCCGCAATATCATCATATGCTGTCACCGTTACCGTAACAGGCGACTGATATATGCCAAAGGTGATGTTTTCAAGTATCAGGTCAACCACGCTTTTACTGTATGAAATATGAACGTTTTTCGGTTTACCTGTATCAACCGTAAAGGGATTGGCTGTATAGGTTTTAGCGGAATTCAATGCGAGGTCTTTATAATTCAGTGCAAAAGAATAATTTGCTGATGAATCAAACGGGATTTCCAGTGTATGAGTATCTCCTGAGGACTTCCAGTTTTTGCTGTCACGAATCAATGATTCCAGACGAGAGGCAATTCCCGCTATTTCATTGCCGGAAACGTCTTTTGCCGTTATGTTTCCTGTGACATCACTTGCTCTGAAATTATGCTCGTGAACAGTGACAACAGCAGTCTGGGCAGATTGATAATAGCTGATATGATCAATCCGATTCTGAACATCGTTGTTCTGATATGCAACTCTGATAGTCGGAGCGGTTCTATCAATAACAAGCACAGGTGACGTATAAGTATCTGTTTTATTGCCGGAATGATCCACTGCTTCCACTGTAAATCGGTTATCCCGCTCTTCACTGATCGTGATTTTGGTTTCGTATATATCTCCGCTGGTATTTTTCCAACTTGATTTATAGATTTCGCCGTTCAGTTTGATCGTAATATCATCTGCAATAAAGTTTGCTTCATTAATGGTAACAGTAGCAGAAACAGTATCATTATAATATCTTTTACCGTTGGCAGACTGCTTACACTCCTCAATAATTACCGAACAGGTCGGTGAGATATTATCAACAATAATTCCGTTTTTATCCGTTATGTCACTGCTTCGATTTTCTGCTCTGTCGGAAGCACTGTATGTAATGAAACCTCTGTACTGTCCTGCAAGTGTAAATTGCGATACAGCCGTTCTTCTGTCGGCTGAATAGCTGATTTTGTCGGATTGTATGGTACCTGATTGTGCATCACGATTAATATCACTTGCCCCCGACTGTTTATGATATGACCATTCAAGGCGGTTTACGGGTGATATATCGTCCGATGCCGTCAACGTAACGGTAACATCTGAGCGATAAAATCCGAACGTTACGGTTTCAAGAAGTGCAGAAACAAGATTGCTACTGTATGAGATGCTGACATCAGGAGCTGTTTTATCAACGGTAAATGCATATTGTTTGCAGTCATTGGCATCATTCAGGGCAAGGTCCTTATAATCAATATCAAAGATATAGTTTGCTTCCGTATCAAAATTGACTTTGATAGTATGAACATCGGGATTTTCTTCGGAAGTTTCCCAATTGCTTTCATCATATAAATACTCTGCAATCTCTTCAGCTGTTCTGCCAATATCCGCTCCTGCAACATTTTTCGCTGTAATATCGGGAATCAGATTGTCTTCACTGATGCGGAAATGATGCTCGGTTATCGTGATTTTGGCTGTCTGGACACTATCATAATAATCAATACCGTCAATGGTATTTTTGACATCGGTATTTTCATATTCGACTTTCAGTACCGGAGCTGTTCTGTCAATCACAATAACAGGAGAAGTATAGGTATCTGCTTTGTTGCCTGCAATATCCGTATAAGAAACCGTTAATTGATTTTCTCGTTCTTCACTGATTTGGATCGCTGCTTCATAATGGTCTTCGCTGATATTTTTCCAAGATGTCGCATACGCTTTTCCATTGAGCTGTACACGCACCCTGTTTGCTGTGAAGTTGGCTTCGTTAACGGTCAAAGTAGCGGTTGTGGTATCGCTGTAATATAATTTTTCGTGATAGCTGCCCTGTTCTTTTTCATACGAAACCGTTAATTCCGGAGCAACCGTATCTACAATCACGCCCTTATCCCTGGTAAGTTCATCACTGCTGTTACCCGAGCGGTCTGCTGCGGAATACGAAATCAAACCTCTGTACTGATATTCGGCACCATCAAGAGTAAATTTAGCAGAAGCTGACTTTCCATCAGAAGAATATGTCATCTGATCGGCAGTGATCGTTCCGTGTTGGGTATTGGCATTCATGCTGCTTGCTCCCTTTTGCTTGGCATATGACCAATCAAAACTGCCGACACCGGAAATATTATCACTCGCTGTAAGGGTAACGGTAACACTCGGATTATAAATTCCGAATGTGATCGCCGACAAAATAATTTTATCAATTCCCTGTTCATAGGAAATATTGACTTTTGGTGCGGTTTTATCATAGGTGAACTGATATTCTTCATAATCCACACTTTTGTTGAAAGCAAGATCCTGATAAGCAATATCAAACGTGTAATTTGCTTCCGTATCAAACACCAGTTCAGCAATATGAATATCACTGTTCATTCCTGATGTTTTCCAGTTATTTGGATTTGACAGATATTTTTCAAGTTTTGCGGCAACATTTTTAATATCTTTGCCGGTAACATCTTTTGCTGTGATCGATGCTGCCACATCATTAGCACGGAAATTATGTTCTCTGATAATAATTTTTGCCGTCTGAACCTGATCATAATAATCAATTCCGTCAATACTGTTTTTAATATTTGTATTCTGATATTCCACACTGATAACCGGAATCGTTTTGTCAATAATGATTCGGTCGGAAGTATATTTTGCAATTGTTTTATCGCCTTTATAAGCCATTTTGTTTCCCGAGCGGTCAACACATTTGAATGTAAATACATAATCGCCTGTATTCTCAATCACAAGTGTACTGTGCCATTGATTGTTTTCTCGTTTCCATTCGCTCAGGCTGACACCATTCGTACCAATGGCAACTTCCGAAGAAGAACCGTCATCATTATATTTTTTGACAACAAAACTTACGGCACCCTCTATATTGGGGTCAAAGTTAAGATCGCTGATTACAATCGAAGCCGATGCTTTTTCATTGAAATAAAGGTTTCTTCCGTCGGCGGTAAGATCATAATCCTCTTTTGAAAGATCATTTTTGGTTTGTCCGCTTTTTCTTCCGACAATCTGCTGGATACCATTTATTTTCACGACCGTATCAGGCGATACCGTATCATAAATATTAATACGGTTATCCTGATTAGCAGATGTCACGTTGCCGGCATTGTCCGTCATTGTGAATGTGACATTTTTCAGATACTCCTCAATTTCTCCGGAAGTAACATCGGGAATGATAAATTCTGCATTCAGTCTTTTTTTGCTGTCTGTATAAGTATTGACCAGTTCCAGTTCCTGACTGTCACTTGCATCGGACATATTTTCTTTTGTATAGTTGAGTTTTACACTCTCGATACCCGAAAGATTATCCGTTACTTTAGCGGTAACTTTAATAGGCTGATGATAAGAGAAAAGATGGAATGTCAATGTATCAATGATGTTTTCAAAAGAGTTTTTCTCCTGACTGTAATTGACACTGATCAGTTCCGGACCAATGGTGTCCACATTAACATTGTTCATAACAATTTTTGAAACAGCACCAAGTTTGCCGCCCTCTGTTTTTCTGGTATAAAAAGTGATTTTTTTATTTTTTACGTTGATATGATAAGAGTAGGTGTTGTGCCAGTTACTTTCATCAAGTGAATTGCTTGCACTGATTTGATAGCCGTCTTTTGCTTCAAACTGCACTCCCTCTGTGGTATTATACCATCGGATACCATCGGCATCTATTTTATCCTCTTTATTGACAGTAAACATATCACCGTCTTTGACATCTTCATATTCAATCTTATTGTGATAATCCACTTTGATTTTATAGTCCTTGCTGACACTCTGATAACAGTCTGTTTCTGCCAGCGTTACAGTGATCACTGCCATTCCGCCCGCTTTGTTGTCATTCAGTGTAATCATACCGTTATTGTCGATACTTTTGATGACATTTTTTATTTTGGCATTTTCGACATCTCGAAATGTATAAGTGAGCTTTTTTTCTTCGTCCGACAAATTGCCCGGCGATACTTTCGGCTCGATTACTTTTAGTTCACTGCCGTAGGTAAGCTGCTGCAATTTTGTTCCCAAGCTGAGTGCAGGAGTACCCTTTTCTGCGTGAAGCACATATGCAATGCTGATGTCATTATAGTTGGCACTGGCTGTTATTTTGGTGGCTCTTACTTTTACAGTTCCCGCTTTGAGAATGGTCAGTTTTCCCTTACTGTCAATGACCGCATTATCAGAACCCTCTGTGATCTCATAAACAACTGTGCCGGGAAGCGAATTGTTATGGAAAGTATTCTGGTAGGTCAGTACTTTGGTATTCGTTTTGAAAGTAATAGTCGGCTCTTTTTCCGAAAAACTGATTTCGGGCTGATCTGCCTTGCTGATATGAAGCGTATAACTGATGTCTTCTCCCTCATATTGCTTGCTGGAACCAAGTGAAGCCGTCACCACCACTTTACCTGCCGCTTTAGCCGTTACAAGACCTGTCGTTTGGTTGACTGATGCAATACCGTCTGTTAAAACACCATTGGTATTATATTGTTCCGTAATAAAATATTTTACATCGGAAATTTCTTCATAGGTTCCCGTTTTTTCATTCCAATACAATGCTTTTCTTTGATAAGAAGCGAATCCGCCCTCACTGCTTTTCGGTCGGAAAGTAATATTCGCATCGGAATCCTCAAACTTCAATGCAACACTTTCTTTGATCACATTCAGCGTATAAGATGCCTGAACCGTATCAAGATGATTGTATTTAGCGGTAATCGTTACGGTACCAACTTTTTTCAGGGTCAGTGTTTTTTCGGATTGATTCAGCGAAACAACACCCTTATCTCCCGAAACCGTATAGCTGATGTATTCCTCGGAATACAACTCATTGGTGATTTTCTGAAGTTCCAGAGGTACATCTTTATCGGTAATTGAAACTGTACGGCTTGTTTCGGCAAATTCAAAAGGTACGCTCTCACTTTCCACAGTAACGTGGAATTGTATTTCTTTGTCCAGATATTTTTCCGAATCGCTGCTGCGTGCAATGACAGTATAGGAACCCGGACCGGCAGCAAGATAATTCAGTTTGCCGTCATGATAGACTGCTTTTTTTGTTTCTTCTCCGTTAAACAAAACTGTATAGCTTATCTTGCTGTCATTATCGGAACTTCTGATAACAGGATTGACATACTCGGAATTATTTTTGACATAAGAAAGCGATCGGTCATCTTTTTGAGCAAATTGGAAATGGGTATCTTCCACACGTTCCGGAAGTACAAAATCATATGTCTTCTTTTCTGTATCGCCGCTCTTGATATTGACATACTGTGTTACCACCTGAAAGTTTTGTCCGGCTGCCTCATTCACTCCTGTTGCTTTGACGGTATAATCTTCATCAAAATACAAGTCGGCTTTATAACTGCCGTTTTCATCTGACTGAACCGTAAATTTACCGTCATTATAATACTTAAATGTAATGTCGGCAGACTTTACAGGTATGTTATTTATATCGGTAACCGTACCGTAAATTCTTTTCTTTTTTCTTTGATTCAGTGAGATATTGTAGATATTATCCGGTGATTTTACATCTGTACAAGGATCGAGCTTTACAGTTTCATCGGTCGGTGTAAAATCAAAGCCATAAGCCTTTACAGCATTGATTCTTACATAATAGATATTATGATGATTATTGATTTTTTCGGAATCCACTCTTATAAAAGCCAAACCCGAACTGTTACTGATGCTTTTAACATTTTCCTCTTTCAAAACATCGGACGGAGCATTTGTTTCTTCGTCCTCACCGTAAACACTGCAGTCTACTGTCGCCCTGTTCAGATTTTTTTCCGAACCGTTTGTTTGTATACCCGTCAGCTTTACCGCAAAAATCAGCATTTTGGTATCTTCGGCTGCCTGCGTATCTTTTCCCACAGTAAATATGATACTAAAACTTGCCAGTATCATTAATATTGAAAGCAATACGGACAGCAGTTTATCAGATAACTTTGTTTTTGACCTTGCCATATTACTCTCCCTCCTCTTTTGTTTCAGGTTTTTTATTTTGTTTTTCAAACAACGTATTATAGATTTTGCCATTTAAGGCACAGTGCATATAAAAACTGAACACCGCAATGCTCAACAGAACGTATCCGATATACATTGTGCCGTCTATCAGCATAAAAACAATGAACAACACAAGACTTACCATACAGCATAGATCGGCTACCGCTGCTTTTTTATTTTGAAAAAAGTGAATCAGCCCCAGTCCGTAATGGTTTTTACATTTGGATGGCAATTGTTTGAATTTTCTAAACAGCATCAGCTGGGTAATGATGCCTGCGAATAATGTCAGCCAGAAAGACAGTCCCAAAATAATTGTCATCACATTAGGATCATTGTTTTCCGGACCGTTTACTCCCAGAGGCATCAATAAAAACGTGATTGACAACAGCAGGAAACATAAGGAAGAAATATAAAACCGTTTTTTCAGCGACTGAATATTTTTTCTTTTTTCCTGTTCCTGAACCTTGTTTTCGTTTGTTTTGAATGTTTTTCTGTCTTTCATAATGACCAACCCTTAAATTATTTCATTTGTATGTATCAGCGTGATTTCTGTTTCAATACTTACATTCGACGGATAAACCGTACCTTCGGTACTATGCGGAAGAACAGTTGTCAATGATGTATTTTCGCCGCCGAGAACGGTGGTTTCGTCTGACGACATCGGATTTAACACGGCAGTATTACCGATATTCTCTTCCGGCACAGACGGCAGAACCGCTGTAAGATTTTCATCTGTCTGATGGAGGACTGATGTATCTGCTTTAGCATTGATGATAGGATGATCTTGATTAGAGAGTAATTTTTCTGTGGCTCTTTTCAGTGTGCCGGAACTTGAAAATATATTTTTCATATTTTTCTTTCCCTCATTGTCAAGACGCTCACTCATCGACATTTCACTTTGGCGATTAATATTTTTGATAGCTTTTTTAGCGGTATATCCTGTAATAATGCCGACCGATTTGGGTATTTTCAGGAAAAAAAACAGGATAATGGAAACAATCAGCATTGCACCGCAAAAGATCAGTGATAATATAAATATCAGTTCACATATTTCACTTGTCATTTTATATCTCCTTTCTATCGGACATATCATTTTGCTGTTTCAGATACCGAATGTTCCGACAAATATTTTTGATAATCTTTATATTCGTCTGTGTTTTCAACGGCAGATCGCAGGGTATCGTTTTTCATTATATCTTTCATATACTTATTAACGGTATCTTCGATTGATGAGCAGACGTTATCTTTATTGGACGAATTTGTTTCCCTCACCATCTTATGCATATTAAACATCAGGTTCATAATATCATCAGCATTTTTCTGATTGCCGTCAGACTGCATTTTATTATCGAAAAGAGTATAAAAACCTACTACATATTCTTTACTGTCACCGGGACTGCCTTTGTTTTCACTCAGCAAATTATTATACGCTTTTGCCACTTCCAGTTTAAAACCATACATAAAACTGTTCGGATCTTCTTTGGAAGATTTTTTCAAATCATTGTATATCGTACTTTTGGAATAAACCGAAGAACTGTCAAGAGAAGAAATAAAGCTTTCCATTTTTTCAAAAACTTCGCCGTATTCGACCAGTTTATCCGAATCGGTAGATTCGTTAAATAATCCCGAGTCTTTACTGATTTCCATTGAATCCACAAACTCACAGAATATTTTAGCAAACATACGTTCACCGGTTTTTTCGTTAATATATTCGTCGGGTATCTTTGCAAACCATTCATAGGCTTCTTTATAGGCATCGTTATTGTTGGTTTTATTCAGCACCGTACTATCAAGATTTTTAACCAGTGTCAGTCCGAACCGATAACAAACTTCAATATATCCGTCAGGATTTTTTTCCTTTAATTCATTCAATGCATAAGTAATACCGCCTGCACTTTTAGGATTATCCATATTTTCAAGGGATTTCAGTTCCACAATATCTTCTTCGGTAAGATTGTCTTCGGCAAGAAAATCGGCAAACTGTTCGTAGGCTTCTGTTCTTGCAGTATTCAAAAGAATGGCATTTTTATAATCATCATTTTTCTTGGCAGTACTTAACATCATTTCATAATCATTATTATTGATTTCGGTCAATTTTCCGTTTGCCCACAAAGAGGTAACACCCAAAGCTGCCGTCAGAAGAACACTGACAGCAAAAGTGGCAACCCGCCTGATGGCTTTTCTTTTATTTTTGTCGTCTATTTCTTCATAATGTTCGAGGGCATACATTAGCTCGGCACAATTCTGGTATCTGTCATTGGGATCACGCTGGGTACATTTCAGAATGATTTTTTCCAATCCGTTGGAAAGTGCGGGATTAATCTGCCGTATGGGTTTGATCTCATAAGGCGGTTCACTGGGATTTTTCCCCGTTACAAGATGATAAAGTGTTGCACCAAGACAATAAATATCTGTCCGGGCATCTGTCTGCCCCATTCCTCCGAACTGTTCGGGAGCGGCATAGCCGATGGTACCCAGACAGGTAGTATCTGCTATGTTTTTTTCTTTATATTCTCTTGCTGTACCAAAATCAATAAGTGTAACGTTGCCGTCCGGTTTCAGCATCACATTTGACGGTTTCATATCACGGTAGATGATAGGCGGTTTTCTGGAATGTAAATAGCCCAGAACATCGCAAAGCTGTTTTGCCCATTCGATCACATATTCCTGTGACTGTGCCCCGTACTCTTCCAGGGTTTTGCTGAGAGGATTTCCCTGTATATAATCCATTACGATCAAAAATGTATCTTCACCCTCGATCACATCAACGATACTCGGAAGATTGGGGTGATTTAATTTTTTCAGCAGATCGGTTTCTACGACCAATCCCTGCTTAATCACTTCAAAATCTTTGACACCGTCTTTGCGGACTTCTTTGATTGCCCACTGTTTATTGGCTTTTTCGTTCATCGCAAGATAAACGATACTCATACCGCCCTGACCGACTTTATTCAGAATTTTGTATTTTCCGTCTATAAGAGAACCTATTTCAAGCATAATTTATTTACCTCTGCCAATTTGTTAAAATCAATATGTTCTTATCAGAGCTGCCGTAATATTATCGGATTCCATACGCTGTTTATCGGTTTCTATCAGATCGGCAGCTGCTTTTGACATCACTTCCCTGCTGATCATTCCCACAGGATTCAATTTTTGATAAATTTCGTCCGAAGTGATCTTATGTACCAATCCATCAGAACACAACAGATACACCGCATTATTTTTTACCTTGCCTGTGTAAAAATCGGGATATACTTTTTCTGAAGCACCGATACACTGAAGCAGTACGCTGCGGCGTTGATCCACTTTTGCCTGTTCCAGAGTCATACGCCCCATAGCCACTTCACGTGCTACAAAAGACTGATCTTCTGTCATCTGCACAATCTGACTGCTGATTTCATATGCTCTGGAATCTCCTACATTCAGAAGATAATAATCCGTTTGTGTCAGAAGCAGTATGACCGCTGTGGTACCCAGATGAATTCCGTTTGTTCTGCCGTATGTTTTGATTCTTTCGTTGACACGGTAAATCACATTGCACCAACTGGTACGAATAGCATCCGGAGTAAGAGAAGCATCCAGAATTAAGGAAAAATCTTCCAAAATCCATCTGTCAAATTCTTTAATCACAGTAGCACTGGCAACTTCTCCTTTTGCAAGACCTCCCATACCGTCACAAAGTATTCCAAAAGCCATTTTTCCGATATTGGTATTAAGAATTTTCACAGAAGTACTGTCTTGATTTGTTTTTTTGGTAATTCCAATATCCGTATCGGCAGAAACAATAAAATCCATCGTATCAATCCTTTCATATGTACCGCAGTAAATACTCATTTGCTTTGCACAAAATGCCGCAAGTGTTTATATTGTTTCTGATGAAGAAAACAATATAAAGCACTTGCAGTATTATCATATTCAATTACATAATAATCAAACTGAATTTTTCATCAGCAAGTATAATTTCATCACCGGGTTTAATTCTTGTTGCTACATTAGGATAGATAATTCTTCCATTAATGTAGATATGATTTGTTGAATTGGTATCAATAATAAAATATTTTCCTTCTCTCACAATAATTTCGGCGTGTCTGCGGCTGATGGCGGTATTATCGGTAATACAGAAATCAACCAGTGTTTTTTCTTTACCGATGCGGAAAACTTCTTTATTGATACAAACTTTTTCATTGGTTTTTGTTCTTACAATATAGGCAGACGGAGTCTGTGTATTTCCGGAAGTCTGTGCGGACGCATATGGCTGCTGATAAGCGTTGTTATTTCCATTTGACTGCTGATAACTATTATAGCTGCCGTTCGGTTGCTGCTGATAACCGTTATAGTTTCTGTTCGGCTGCTGCTGTGAATACTGATTATTATATTGCCTGTTTTGTTGATATTGGTTATTGTAGGTATTCTGGGACTGCTGATAATAACGGTTATTATACTGATTTTGACCATATTGCTGCTGATATTGGTTGTTATTATATTGTCCGGAATACCGGTTGTTATATTGTCCGTATTGCTGCTGGTATTGATTATTATTTTGTGCAGCATACTGATTGTTATATTGTGTGTTCGGCTGCTGTGAATATTGGTTATAATTAGAATAACCTGCCTGATTGGACACCGGTGTCTGGTACTGGGCATACTGATTGTTACTATTATTATTAAAAGAAGCCGCATTATGATTTTCAGAAGAATTATTTTCTTCCTTAGTGCCGGATTCAGAATAACTCTGTACGGCAGTCTGAGTTGTTGTAGTATCATTGCCAAAAAATACAGGCATTGCATTTGTATTTTCTTGGGTATCTGATGATGCAGCCTCTGTATTGTTCGGACGATTATCGCTGTTATCCAATTCCGTATGAACAGGTTCTTCGGGTGTTTCTGTATTTTCTGTATCAACAACATCAGGAGCACCTGTAATATCCGGTTCCGCTGTCATATCAGGAGCACCCGTAATATCCGGTTCCGCTGTCATATCAGGAACACCCGTAATATCCGGTTCCGCTGTCATATCAGGAACACCCGTAATATCCGGTTCCGCTGTCATATCAGGAACACCTGTAATGTCCGGTTCTGCCGTGATAACGGGTTCAGCGGTAATATCAGGTTCAGCGGTTGCCGAAAGAGAAGCAGGATCTTCGGCATATGCCTGTACTGCGGAGTACATCGTATTTGTTGTATTTTCTGCAATCTGCGGCTTCGGTGCAGGAACTTCATCAAAATCAATACTGTCGATAAATTCACAGAATTCATCAGCAGAAAAAGAATCCGAATTGAGGTAGTCAGTCAGTTGATCGGCATATTTCAGTCCGCCTGCCGGATCAAGATTGACAGAAGCGAGTATTCTGTTGATAAATCCTTTTAAATCACAGCTGTTATCCGGAACATCACAAGGAACACATATCAGATACACCTTGTTACTGCTGTCAACATACACCTGATCAATATCACAAATAATATTTTCGGGGTATATCGCATACTCTTTCAGACCCGAATAGATTTTTGTTATATCTTTGAAAATAGCAAGTAGCTTAACTCTGGAAATAGGTTTTTCGGTATAATTACCCAGACTTTCAAGATCTGTAATACAATATTCCGCAGAACCGGAGCTGTCGTTCTCTGTATATGCAAACGGCAAAAGACCGTAGATGTCATTATTTTTGATCATTCCTATAACAGTTTTACTTGCTTTTGAATCATAGGGAAGTTGGTAAATAAGGTAAGAACCGTTCTCACGGTTTTCTAAAGAAAAATTTTCTGTCATATGTCAACACTCCTTTTATTATTCCAGCACATCAAATACACCCATTCCCGAAATTTCGGAAACAATTTCTTTGATGGTTTTATCGGTATACTGCGGTATACCTCCAATATTCTTGATATTATCCGCATCTATAATCGTTCCCTGGATATTATCGAATCTATTATAAAGAATACAGGTCTTATTTAAAATATCTTTATATTCTGAATCATCAATATAATGATAAGCAGAAATGATTCTGTTATTGGCAATTTCAGAACCGCTGCTTACAAGCACAATCTGGTCGTAATGATGATAGAAATTCAGGCAATCATCACTCAAATCAAAATCACAGTCTGCAATCACGTACTCATAATCTTTCATCGCCAGAACGGTCTTAATAACGGTTTCAAAATCATAAGTCGTCAGTTTTAAATTATCTTTAAAGTACGGCGAAGAAATCAGACTGACTCCGTTTTCGGTGACAGCTGTATTTTCATCAATTCTGGTAATCATTTCAACTTCTCCGCATATCACTGCTTCATCTGATATATCTTTGGTGGTAATGCTGCTTTGCACGTCAAAGAAGCTGCTTTCCGATGAAAATTTTTCAAAATTCAAATAAATCACTTTTTTGCCTTTACCCGCAAAATAATTTGCACAGGAAACTGCTGCCGTTGAAGAACCTGTTCCTCCTCCAACAGACGCAAACAAAATCACCTTTCCGTCTGTTTCGGGTACGAACTGATGTCCGGAATGAAGTGATATAATCGCTTCATACATATCACTGACTTTTATATATTTACAAAACGCTGCTTGCCCTTTCCATTCCGTACAATCTTTGCTTTCAGAAAGGTAAGAAAAAGCACACTTTCTGGGAACAGCTCTTTTGACGATCTCAAATGATGTATCAGCAAGAAAAACATCTATATCGTTTTCGACCAGAGATGTCCGGGCTGACTCATATTCCGAACAAGCATAAACTTCTGCATTTTCATAATATCTTTCAGTAATCAAAGAGGTCATTTTTTCCAGATACTCCGTGTCGGAATCCAGTATTAAAACTTTCGTTTTCATTTGCATAACACTTCCTATTAAAGTTATTTTTCATTTGCATATGATTACTTATATTATATATCAATATTAATTATGATGTCAACAAAGCCATTGTTTTTTGACAAATATTTTTTTCAAACCGCTAATTTTTTTTAGAACTTGTTTCATATCTGTCCTGTGCGGTGCAAAGATTTTAAACAGGCTCTTAGGTTTTTGACTATCTAAAATTTGATTTGACACCAGAAAAATATCACGAAATGCTTTGAAAAACCATAGGAATACAATTGCTCATTTTTATTTTTTATGTTATACTGTTAATATCAATTATTTTGTTCGGAGGGAGTCATTTGGAATTTGATGCATTTTCAGCCGGAATTGAACCGGGCGGTCTGAGAAATAAAAGTGACATCGGCATATTGATATGCTACATGCTCGAAAATATAAAAAAACCTTTTCCTAAAGACGATCTTGTTTCAGTGATACAAGAAAACGGAATCGCCAATTACTTTGAAACAATTTCAGCCATCTCGGAATTGATTAAATGTAACAATATAGAATATGTTGACGAAAAACAGGAGCTTGTCCAGATAACTAAAAACGGAAAACTCATTTCCGGACAATTACATACCAATCTTTCGCTTTCTGTCCGACAGAAAGCGATCAATGCGGCTTTGAAATTTATGGAAAAACGTAAAGTCGAACGTGAAAATCCGGTTTCCATCAAAAAAGCTGACGGCGGAGGATATAATGTCACTTTCAGAATAACGGACGGGATGCGGGACCTTATGTCACTGACACTTTTTGTACCGGATCTTTCGGAAGCAAATTCCGTAAAAAGAAATTTTCATAAAAATCCCGAAAGAATATATTCGATTGTTCTGGCTGCCGTAATAGGCGAAAAAGAAATGATCAAGGAAGCATTGAAGGAGCTTAAACGATGAACAGCAAATTATCAAAAATCAATTTTGATGATGTTTTATATTTTTATAAATCTCCCCAAGCACTTGTTGATTATAGTCTGATGCAAAGTTTTAGCTTGATAAAAAGTTCTGTTGAAGTATTTGCCTATTATGGCATCAACGACTTTTCGCCGTCCGATATAAGAGATTTCTTTACAGTCATTCAATTGGTTCAAAAGAAAAACAATAAAGTGTTTATTCCCTCGCCTAAAAAAGTGGACAGTGTATTGGAATGTTGTCTTTCCACAAATGTCAATCAGCTGTCCAGAAAAGAGGATCATTATCATATAGATTCCTGGGACTGCAGCGGTTATGGATTTGAAATCGAAAGAAGAATACAAAAACAAATAAAATAAATATACATCAAAAAATGCTGTAACAAAAGTATCAAACCAACGTTACAGCATTTTTTGTGATTTAAAACAAATCAATTAATTCTTTTAAATGATTGATTGTATAATCGGGTTGTTCCTCTTTTGTTTTTGGTACAGCCAATTTACCGAACCCCTGTTGAATCCATATGGTACCCATTCCGATTCTTTTGGCAGGAACAATATCATTGTCGAGCCTGTCACCAACCATTACCGCTTTATTAGCATCACAGCCGGCTTTATAAAGAGCATTTTCAAAAATACGCAGGTCAGGCTTTGCGACACCCTCTTCGGCAGAAGCAATGACAAGATGGATATATTGCAGCAAACCATTTTTTCCCAAACGTTCCCTACTGCCAAAAACCTGATTGGCAATAATACCAATTTGATATTTTTGACTGAGATATTGTAAACATTCCTCCGCTTCAGGATAAACAAATTCATCTTCACTATTCCAAGGAACCATCGTCAATCCGTAAGCCTCAAGTGCTTTTTGATAACCATTCTGATTCTGCTTTGAAATTTCAACCATCTTATTGTAAAAATCATCATAACTGACATCGGTACCGGATATGGTTTTCTCAATTCTTTTTCGATAAGCGATACTCTCATCAACAAGGGTAGACCCAATATCAAAGAAAATCCATTGGGTATTTTTCATCTGCCTTTTGCCCTTCTTTCGTATTACAAACATTCACCAGCGGCAGCACAGCCGAAACTGCACTGCCGCCAATCAATATTTTTTCTACTGTTTTAATGATCTAATTTCTTTAAAATTTCGGGTGTTTTATTGGTATCTGTTTCACGTACTTTTGCTCTTACTTCCAATATTTTGGAAGGAGACATGGATAATTCATCTATTTTCAAAGCAAGGAAAAATGGTGTCAGTGTTTTATCAGAAGCAAGTTCCCCGCATACAGAAACAGGTATATGATTTTTATGTGCATTGTCGCTGATATATTTGATCAGACGAAGTACAGACTTATGATGGGGTTCATATAGAAATTCAAGTTTTTGGTTTTTGCGATCCAGAGCAAGTGTAAATTGTGTAAGATTGTTAGTGCCGATACTGATGAAATCCACTTCTTTACAAATTTCATCAGATATAATAGCAGCTGCCGGAGTTTCTATCATTACACCGAGTTTCACATTGTTGTTATAACTGTAACCTTCGGAATGAAGTTCTATTTTTACTTCTTCAATCACACGCTTTACATAATCGATCTCATTTGTATTATTGACCATTGTAAGCAATATTTTTAATTTGCCATAAATGGAAGCTCTGTACAAAGCCCGAAGCTGTGTTTTGAAAAAATCTCTGTTTTCAAGGCACACTCTGATACCTCTGAACCCGAGTGAAGGATTGGTTTCATTAGGCATATCCAGATAATCAATTCCCTTATCGGCACTCAAATCTGCCGTTCGGATAACAATGCCGGATTTTTTATACTTTTTGATCACTCTTTTATAAACCTCGTATTGTTCTTCCTCACCGGGAGAAAATTTACGATTCAAAAACATATATTCACTTCTGAATAACCCGACACCATCGGCATCATTTGCTTCCGCTGTTTCTATATCATCAAGTGTACCTATGTTTGCCGAAAGAATGATTTTTTGTCCGTTTTTCGTAACAGACGGTTTTCCTATCTGTCTTTTTAATCGGTTTTGTTCTTCGACAAAACGTTTCTTTTTAGCGATATATTTAGCCATTATTTTTTTGTCCGGTTCAATGTATACTCTTCCGAGCTGACCGTCTATAATCGCCGTTTTTCCGTCATATTCGGATAAATCAATTTTTACCTGTGTTACTGACGGAAGTCCCATCGTCCTTGCGAGAATTGCCGTATGAGAATTCTGGGATCCCAGATTGGTAATAAAACCGAGTAGAGAATTCTTTTTCAGGCTGACAGTTTCGCTTGGCATCAGTTCTTTTGCGGCGATGATAACAGGAGATTCAGAATTTGTCTTGGCGTTATTTTTCTTTCTCTGTAAAATTTTGATCAGTGTATTTCCTGCGTCAAGTATATCGGTATACCGGGATTTAAGATATTCATCGTCCAGCTCTTTAAATACAGATGCAAGTTTTTCAGCAGTATGTCTTACGGCATACTCGGCATTGACCTTTTGATTTCTGATATATTCCTCTGTACCCTGGACAAACTTGGAATCTTCCAGTACAAGTATATGCATCTGAAAAATAGAAGACTCACTGGCACTGACATGATTGCACGCTTCATCATAAAGGCTCTGAAGATATTCTTTTGCCAATTCGACACCGTTACGGTATCTTTCTATTTCGGCATCTGTATCGTCAATATAATATTTTTTGACATTATCACTTGCATTACTGTAATAGACTAAATGTCCTATTGCAATACCGCTTGAAACACCTCGTCCGTGTAATTCTAACATATATGTACACCTCCCTAATCAAGTAAACTGTTATTTTTAAATGAATTAGCATTCTATACCATTTCCCTAATATAATTAAACAATAAAATAGTCAAAATGTCAATAGTACAAATAATCTATATGTAATTAAAATAATTCGTTTTTGTTGACTATATTTTTTCGTTATGATAAAATAGAATCATTCGAGGTGAGATGAATGAAAAAAGTTTTTTCGATGATTTCGGTTCTGATACTGATAACCATCTTTTTTGCCGGTTGCGGCATATTCCGTACGGAAGAGCCCTCCGATATGGAATCATCATCCGAAACATCAGAAACAACAACCGATAAGGAAAGCAAAATTCAGGAATCCGAAAAATCCGAACCTGAAAAAATCGGTAAACTTTTTCAGAATTCTTTTGGCAAACTGCGGAACAGTAATTCCTGTTACATCAATGTCAAAATGACAGTTGAAACATTTTCTGTTTCTTCTGACAATACCGATTCCGGATTAACCGATTATGAATATGCCATTGCACTCGATAAGAAAAAGAAAATTGCTGCACTCAGTTTTAATTCATTTGCACGATGTGTTGTAAAAAATAAGCAAAGCTATACCATTAACGATGATTCCGAAACTTGTACCATTTCATCATACACCTTAGGAGAAGAATATTTTGCCGAACAATATACAGCAGATATTTATCTTGGAATGGCAGACAATATGACATTTTCTGAATCCGGTACCACCCACTATCAACTTTCTTCTGAATCAGACTCTTCCGAAGTTCAATATGAAAAATATCAGTTGTCTCATTCAGAAAATTCTTCTGATAACATCACCGTTACTTATTATTTTAAAGATAGCAGGCCTTATGCCGAAATAATGGAAACCACAAACGGAAAAACGATTTTTGAATTTGTCGCTGTTACCGATCAGATTGAAGATGAAAAAATTTTTGATATTCCTGATAATTATTATACGGAAGAATCATCTTCTGACAATGAAGAAACAAGCATTATCGAAGAAAGCGTTGTTACACAGCTTTCGGTACCGGAATCATCCACTGTATCTTATCAGAGTTCCAACTCATCCGGCAAACCGTCCACAGCTGAAAAATCAGAATCATCAAAAACTGCTTCATCAGGCAGTCAAAATAATCATACCCGGAGGTAAACTTTATGGAATACACAGATATTATCAAAAACAGATATTCGGTACGTTCCTACTCTGACAAAAAAATTACAGAGGAAGAACTCCACTATATACTGGAAGCAGCAAAATATGCTCCCACTGCTAAAAATAAGCAGCCTCATAAGATATATGTTTTAAAGAGTGATGAAGCCATCGAAAAAATCAATTCTCTTTGTAAGTGTATTTTTGGAGCGAAAACTGTTTTAATGGTTTGTTATGACAAAAACGAAGAATGGACAAGTCCTCTCGGAGATAATTTTCAATCGGGATTGGTGGATTCTACCATTGTATGTGATCAAATGATGCTTGCCGCTTGGAATATAGGCATCGGCTCTTGTTGGGTAGGATATTTTAATCACAACGAAGTCGAAAAAGCATTTAATCTTCCTGAAAACATCAAAATTAATTCATTGCTTCTTCTGGGATACCCTTCCGAAGACTCTAAGCCTATGGAATCAAAGCACAGTGTATACAGACCTATGGAGGAAATTATCACAGAACTTTAAAGATGAACATAAAAAGTTTGAAATTCACCATATTATGTTGAATTTCAAACTTTTTTGTTTCCTTTTATTTTATTGACATAGATAAGAATACATACAACAGTAATGGCGATACCCATAAAAATATAAAAGTCTTTTCTTGAAATTTTATCGGAGTCTTCATCATTGATATAGCTTACAGTATAGTCATTCTGCGTATTTTCAGATGTTGGTTCAGATTCATTATTATCAATCGTATTTTCGATATGAGAATTTTTACGATAAAAAGAACTTCTTTCTGTTGGTTGAATATTGCTTTGCACAGATATGGAACTTCTTTCTAATTTTGATGATGTGGATTTTGAACTGCTTTTTTCTTCCGATTGAGTTGGGCTAATCACATTTAAAACTTTACTTTCTATTCCGTTTTCTCCGATTGTCAGCTGTATACCCGTAAATTCGTCACAAAAAATAGAATCGGCATTTTCATTACAACTGTCATAAAATCCTCCTCCGAATAGATATTCCCTATCTTCTGAGGAAACAGGCTGATATTTTAAGATAAAATTTACTGTATTACTGCCAGCTGTTTTATCTGCATAAATAATGTCAATATATCCGTCACTGTCATTATAGTACATGATATGATTGGCATTTTTATCATCAAGAACGACTGATTTTAGTATTATATGTTCACGATCATAACTGACATAAAAATGTGCTGCACCGATATTTTGGGTACTTTCCGCAGATACCGTCAATTCAAAACTCTTGCCAGGTTTGATTTGATCATCAACCGACATATGAAACTTAATACCGCCTTCTGCAAAAACATTCAAGGAAAATATTATCATAACGAATGTATGTACGATCATCAATGCCATCAATTTTTTAAATATTTTCATATAAATCTTTCTGATGTAAAAACCCAAACAGAATCCGGAAATTCTGTCTGGGTTTTTCGTCATTAATCAATTAAAATGATAAACGTCAATTATCTTTTAACATTAAAAGCCTTGATGCCGGGATATTCAGCAGCTGCACCAAGTTCTTCTTCAATTCTGAGAAGCTGATTGTACTTAGCCACTCTTTCTGATCTTGACGGAGCACCTGTTTTGATCTGGCAGGTATTAAGAGCAACAGCAAGATCAGCAATTGTTGTGTCTGCTGTTTCGCCCGAACGGTGTGAAGAAATTGCTGTGTAGCCTGCCTTGTGAGCCATCTTAATAGCTTCAAGTGTTTCTGATACAGAACCGATCTGGTTAAGTTTGATCAGGATAGAGTTACCGCAGCCGAGTTCGATACCCTTGGAAAGTCTTTCTGTATTGGTAACAAAAAGATCATCGCCTACGAGCTGAACTTTACCGCCGAGTTTAGCTGTCAGTTTCTTCCAGCCTTCCCAGTCCTCTTCATCAAGAGCATCTTCAATTGAGATGATCGGATACTTATCAACGAGGCTTTCCCAATGAGCAATGAGTTCATCTGAGGTAAACTTCTTGCCTGATTTCGGCTGGAGGTAGTGACCTACACCGAGTTCCTTATCTTTCCATTCTGATGAAGCGGCATCCATTGCGATCATAAAGTCTTTGCCGGGTTCATATCCTGCTGCTTTAACAGCCTCGAGAATGGTTTCGATAGTTTCTTCATCAGATGAAAGGTTGGGAGCAAAGCCACCCTCGTCACCTACGGATGTTGCAAGACCTTTAGCCTTAAGAATCTTTGCAAGGTTATGGAATACTTCGGCACACTGACGGAGAGCTTCTTTGAATGATGATGCACCTACGGGCATAATCATAAATTCCTGAGTATCAACAGTATTGGTTGCATGAGCACCACCGTTGAGAATGTTCATCATCGGAACCGGAAGTTTTGTTCCCTGTACACCGCCAAGGAATCTGTACAGCGGCAGTTCAAGGCTGATAGAAGCAGCTCTTGCTGCTGCGATGGAAACAGCGAGAATAGCATTAGCACCAAGATTTGACTTATCTTTTGTGCCGTCTGCTTTGATCATAGCTGCATCTACTGCGTATGTATCGGCAGCATCTACACCGATAAGAACATCATTGATGGTTGTATTGATATTCTCAACAGCTTTTGTTACACCTTTGCCGAGGTATCTTGACTTATCACCGTCACGAAGTTCAAGTGCTTCAAACTCGCCTGTTGATGCACCACTGGGAGCTGTGCCTCTGCCTATTGTGCCGTCTACAAGATAAACTTCAGCTTCAACTGTGGGATTTCCTCTTGAATCAAGGATTTCTCTGCCGATTACCTTTTCAATTTCTGTAAACTTTGCCATTGGTATCTTCTCCTTTAAGAAAAAATATATTTACAGCTTTATCTGTTGCAATAAAGCTATACTGACGAATAAAGCCTTCCATCATTTTATTAAAATTGGATACGCAAAATACATCATAAGTAAATATATCATAAATTGTAAAAAATTTCAATATAAAATCAACGATTTTTAACAAAACTTTCTATAAAAAATTTGATCATTATTTTTTTAATAAATTTCACAATAAAAAACGGATTACTGCCTACCACTTATACCCACAGTTTCCACATTCAAATTGCGACCGTGCAGTCTTGCTGAACACTCCAAACAATACTGCCCCTGTTGCTTTACGAGCAGTGGTTATCGAAAAATATGGAAGTGAAAAAAGTGCTGTCGATAGTATAACCGAAAAAGCACGTATTTTGAGAAGAATTATCAAAATGCCAAATCCGCAGGTCTGAAAATCGGTGCTTATTGGTACAGCTATGCAAAAAGTGCTGCCGAAGCAGAACTGGAAGCCAAAGCGTACATTGCGGCTATCGGCAGCAAAGAATATGATCTGCCAATTTTTCTCGATATGGAAGAAAGTTCACAGTTTGCACTTGGTCAGAATACGTGTTCGGCAATCGTGAAAACATTCTGCGACTATCTG
>CACYDP010000098.1 GCA_902773135.1 uncultured Ruminococcus sp. | reverse complement strand
TGATACAGCTTTTTGAAAATGAATTTTTAACACACTTATTTTTTGCACAGCGAATATACTTGCCGCCCTTACATTCCTCACAAATTTTACCGTGATGCATCATCTTGTAATTAAGACAGACCATTTTCAAATCGTGGGCTGTATATACAGTGGGAATATGATTTTTTTTTATCACATCCAGTATAGACGGAGAAAGCTGATGCTGAAAAATATGCAAGTGAACAATGTCAGGTTTTTCTTTAACAATAATCTGTTCAAATTTTTTCTTTGCTTCCTTGGAGTAAATAATATTTTTGGCAATTTTCATCTTATTAAAAATACCTGAAGATGAATTGTAATCTACGTTTTCGACAAAGTATTCCGAATACGGCGAGTCAAAATTTTTTTCATCCTTCATCGAAAAATCAATAACGGCGTGTCCTTCTTTTTCAAGCATTTTTTTTAATGCGAAATAATATGTTTCACTGCCGCCCTTGATATAATAAAACTTATTGACCATCAATATTTTCATTTGTATAACCCCGTGAATACTTTCTCGTACTTATCACATATAAGCTGCCAACTGTAGGCTTCCTTGATACGCTTCTTTGCTTTTCTGCCATATTCAGCAATTTCTTCTTCAGCAAGAGCATCAGCCTTTTCAATCATCTTTGCCAAATAACCGTTTTGTTTTGTCCAATAAACCGCAGCATCTTCGGCTACCTCTTTGTTGAACCCCACATCGAGAAGCAAATTCAAATCGGTTGAACCCAAAGCTTCAAGCAATGAAGGGTTAGTGCCGCCAACCTCGTGACCATGAAAATAGGCATAAGCATTCTCTCTTATCTTCATCAAAAGCTCCTGATCATAAACCGTACCGACAAATTTAATTCTCGGATCCTCTCTGAAATGCAGTTTACTTTCAAGCTCTTCAAGGAATTTATCATTGACATTTGTGATTATCGCAAAATCACGCTTGCTGTTGCTCTTCATAAATTCCCGGATCATTGTCTCATAGTTGTTTTCAGGTACAAACCTTCCAACCACTAAGTAATAGCTTTTGGCTGAAAGCCCATTTTCTTTATACCAGCCCTGCAGCTTTGCATCATCATCCGCAAGCTTACTTTTTCTGGTTTCCGCTCCATAGGCAATAAAGGTTGTTTTAGGATCTGCCCCTTTCATACACTTGCCGTCATAACACTCATGAATGTATTTTTCTATATTGACAGAATCGCAGATCACCAGATCACTGTATTTGACCATTTTTTGCTCGGATTTTTTCCAGTATTTGCGGATAGGAGCAGACCATTTGGCGCGTTTCCATTCATGACCATCCGGATTAAGGAACACTCTGCCACCAAGTTTATGTATTTTCTTGTAATATTTGGCGATCCAAGGACCTATGCGGCAAGCCATAATGTAAACAATAGGCTCTTTTATGTTATGTTCTTTTATATAATTACAGCAATATGCAAGAGCTTTTGTATCATAAACAATTGCCTGAGCAGCTCCGACATTTGGCAGGGGAATTTTAAAGCAGTGAGCGTTATGGTACTCAAACTCATTTTCACCGAGCGGTGTTACGCCTTCAAGCTTTGTTTCATCCATACAGCCGTCACCGTTGGCTTTACAGGCAACGTGATATTTTATTTTCGGATTGTTCCGGTGGTACTCTGTCAGCTTGTTGATAAAGGTTTCGTAGCCCCCATAAGCGCCGAGACTTTTGGCACCAACCAGAAAAACGTGTTGTACCGTATCACTCATATCAACATTCCTTTGTAATTAGAATTTGAATGTATCCTTAATCCCGCTCCACCTCTGATCCTTCTCACTCAGATTCAGCGGTGTGCCGTCTGCAAGAGTATATCCAGCAGCATTCGCAGTTCCGTCATATTTCCCTTTGACACCAAGCCCAGCCCAGTCAATACCAATCTCGGTATCATTCCATGCAAGACCGCCCTCATCGTTAGCATGATAGAAGTCGTCGCACTTATAGCAGAACTCCGCTATATCACTCAGAACAAGAAATCCGTGAGCAAATCCACGA
>CACYDP010000097.1 GCA_902773135.1 uncultured Ruminococcus sp. | reverse complement strand
GAACCTAAGCCCGCTCCCGTAAAGCCTGCCGCTCCTGCTCCCTCTGCTCCTAAATCAAACAATAAACCAAATGCAACCGTTAAAGAGAAGACTAATATTTTCGGCAAGAAAAAATTAGAAGTGGACGTTACTCCTCTGGAACAACGCTCTGATACCTGGACTTGTCCCAACTGCGGTAAAGTAATGCCTAACTACGTTGGCACTTGCGGCTGCGGTGAAGTCAAACCTTTTGATTTCCCTGAAAATGATTCGTATGAAGAACCCCTGCCCTCCATCACTGCGGAGAAGAAAAAAGCTCAGGGCTTTTCTTCCGAGGAACTCAGACAGTTCGATAATGTCGAGCCATCACTCCAATCCTATAACCCTCAGGTACAAAGCAATGCACCTCAGAGCCAGTCAGACTTTGGATTCATCAAAAATGATCAGACAACCACAGCAGCTCCGATGACATTCAATTCTTCTTCCGATAATGGATTTGGATTTAACTTTGAAGATGTTCCTCCTGCTTCTCCCATGAAATTTAATGATGCTCCTCCGGAATCAATGGGTATTAATCATTCTGATGCTCAGCCAATGAGATTCAATGATACCCCCGAACCCCAGCCAATGAGATTCAATGATACTCCCGAGCCTCAGCCGATGAGATTCAGTGATACACCTTCCGAAGCACAGCCAATGAGATTCAACGATTTCTCCCAGCCTGTTCAGTCGGCATCTAATACTCCGGTGAACAATAAGCCTCAGAAACCCGAAAAGAAACATCATTTCGGCAAAAAAGCAAAGGAAGAGGAAGCAATGCGTAAAGCTCAAGAAGCTGTAAACAATCGTAAAGATGTTCCAAATAACGGAACGTGGACTTGTCCTAACTGCGGAAAAGTAATGCCTAAATATGTAGGTACCTGCGGTTGTGGCGAACCTCAGCCTTTTGAATTCTGATACAATTCTACATTGATCTGATAAAAATGAACTCCCCGATACCGTTCATCAACAGTATCGGGGAGTCTTTATTCGCTTTCGTTTTTTGCCTTTAATGCAACAAATGCAACTGTTCCGAATCCTGCCAGCGACAGCAAAATACAGACTGCCTGCTCGGTACCGGTAGGATTTCCCGGAAAAATATCATATACAGATGCCATCACAAATCCTGCTATCATCATAAAGGTCTGTGACGGAAACCTTTTCATTGCTTTATCAAGTAATCGGGTACCTACCAAGATACCTGTGGTACAACCAATCACAATAGGAAACACATAATATAGATCAAACCCGGTGATCGACTTCAGAATCGGCTCATACATTCCTAATACCAACAAAATATGGGAAGTACTGATACCCGGCAATATCAAAGCAATGGCAACAATCAGACCGCATACAAAACGCAGTGCAATATTTCCCGGTCCGTTGATGCCTGATAGTTCGTTAATCTCGGGAATAAACCCGATTCCGATCGCTGTCAATAAGCCCGGTATACTAAAAAGAATACAGTATATATTATGGCAACTGATTTCTGCCTTTTTCACCATCAGCGGAACGCTGCCGAGTATTGCACCTGTAAAAAAGTACATTGCACGAATATAATACAAATCGATGATATGGAGGAGCATTCCCGAAAATAAAAATGCACCCAATGCCCCGCCTAAAAGAACGGTAAGCAAATAAAAAAAATTCTTTCTAAAATTTTCAAATAATTCGCTTACCGCATTCACAAGGCTGTCATATATTCCTAAAATAATCGCTGTTGTTCCGCCGCTGATGCCGGGAACAAGCATCGATGCACCTATTGCGGAACCACACAAAAGGTTCTTAAAAATGGGTTTTATGTTTTTCATAATTGACTCTCCTATTACAATCAGTATGTATAAAGAGAGTGGGGTTCTATGAAATTATCTCGGATATTTTTTTCTCTTGGAAAATGCACCGTTTCTTTGACTTTCGGTTTTTCTTTTTTCTTTGGCTTTCTGACGCTGTTTTTCATGTTCATCAGCAGATACCAGTTTTTTATGGTAGTTTCTGATGCTTCTCATTTCATCGGGTTTTAGTTCTCTCCATTCTCCCGGCTGAAGCATTCCCAGCTTGATCGGACCTATGGCAATTCTTCGGAGTCTTGCCACTTCCAGACCAACAGATTCACACATTTTTCTAATTTGTCGGTTTCTGCCCTCTTCGAGTACGATTTCAAGAACCGTTCTTTCTTTTTCACTGGTAATAACACGAATGGCGGCGGGCATTGATTTTCTACCGTCTATAATCACACCTGTGGTAAGTGTTGTCAGCTGATCCTCGTTGATCTTCGGATGAACCGTAACACGATATGTCTTTGCAAAATGCGTCGACGGGTGGCTGATCATATTGGCAAAATCACCATCATTCGTCATCAGAAGCAATCCTTCGGAGTTTCTGTCCAGCCGACCTACGGGAAACAGTCTTGCCGGTACATCATCTACCAGTTCAGCAACACATTTTCTTCCCTGTTCGTCATTCATCGTTGTAATAAATCCTCTTGGCTTATGGAGCATAATATAATATTTTTCTCGGTTTTTACTGAGTTTTATTTCACGTCCTGCAACCGTAATTTTATCTTTGAAAGGGTTCGCCTTATCACCCAACCTTACTTTTTTACCGTTGACGGTAACAGCTCCTCTTTCAATCAATTCTTCTGCTTTTCTTCTTGACGCAATTCCTGCGTCCGCAATAATTTTTTGTACTCTTACCAATTCTTTATTTTCTGTCATAATATCATCCTTTATCATAAGGGTCTTCTCCGATTTTTCAGGGAACCCCATAATTCACATTCTCCGCTGCAATCAGCCGTGTATGTGCTATTAAAACACCCTGCTTATAGCAATTGATTTCTCCCACTGCCTGCCCCGTATGAATAGGAGCATATAAAAATCTGGGGAGATAGATCTTTTCATCGATACTTTCATCACTGTCTTTGAACAAAACCGCAAAACAGCTATGTTCGGGCACCACTCTGACCACTGTTGATTCGGAACCCACAACAGGTACGTAAAACCTTTTATCCGCAGGAATCACGGTTTTCTTTTCGACACATTTCCATCCGTAATCATACAGAGCCATATGGTCATTCCAGTCATCTCGGTCATTCAGCGTAACAGCGATCAGGCGGACATCATTGCGTTCTGCACAAGATGTCAGTGTTCTTCCTGCTTTAGAAGTATAGCCTGTTTTGATGCCGATACAGCCCTCATACATAGATACCAGACGGTTATGATTTTTACAGGTCTGCATTTTGCCTTTCGGGTATACATACGAAACATTGATGCTGCTCTGAGAAACAATATTCTGAAAATTCGGATTACGCATCGCATACCGGCACAAAACCGCCATATCATATGCCGTGGAATAATGCTGTTCATCATCAAGCCCTGACGGAGTAACAAAATGTGTATCTGTCATTCCAAGCTGTTCGGCTTTTTGATTCATCAGTTCCGCAAATTTTTCTCTACTGCCCGCTATGGAAACAGCAATCGCATTGGCAGCATCATTTCCGGAGACCATCATCATACCTTTCGTTAACTCAGAAAGTTTCAGCACTTCATTTTCTTTCAGATACATACTGGTTCCTTCGGCAGCCATATCCAAGGTGAATTTTACTTCCTTATCTTCATCTTGTTCCAGAGCAATCACAGCCGTCATAATTTTGGTTATACTGGCGATGGCTCTTTTCTCGTGAGAATGATGTTCATATAAGATCATTCCGTTATCGGCACACATCAAGATGGCCGCAGATGCAGAAGTTGTCACCGCATCGGCTTTTTGAGGAAAAATAAAAATCGTTCCAACAAGAAAAACTGCCGCCGCCGTTAAAAATCCGAGCACACGTTTCGCAAACAAAAAACCACCCACCCTTTTTACGATACAAAACTATATGCACAGGATAGGCGATTTATGTTACAGGATATTTTGACTGTCAGACTTTCGGATCTTCTATATTGATTTCACCGGAATTAATGTCTGTTTTTTCGGTTTTATTTTCCGCAGTTTTATCTTTTTTGAACAACGCAACAATCTTATCAAAAACTTCAGGAATCATAGCAACTGCTCTGTCACCCGAATTCTGATAATCCGAAATATTAAGGAGTTTTACTTCACCGTTTGAAATAGAAATAAATGCAACGGGGTTGATTGTGACTCCCGCACCTCCGCCGCCACCGAAAAGCGTACCGGATTCCTGTTTTTTGGAACCGAATTCCGAACCTCCCGAAGCAAATCCGTATATAATTTTTGAAACGGGAATAATGGTGGTTCCGTCAGGAGTTGTAATAGGATTACCTATTACGGTATTGGCATCTACCATTTGTTTGATTTTTTCAAGTGTTGTATCCATAAGTCCCTGAATTGGATGATCGCTCATATTAAACACCGCCTTTAGAGAATAGTATAATATAATTAACACAAAAAATCAAGTACCCGAATCGCTATCTGCCAGAATATCTGCCAGAATCAATTTTGCTTTTTACATTCAAAATGAAACCATTTTTTATGATCGATACCGGCGGTATTGGTAGGAATGATATGACAATTCATTATCAAGTAAAACAAATAAAAATACACTGAAAAAATAAACCATAAAAACTGAAGGTCAGACAGAACTTCTGCTTTTATGGTTTTCACATATTGATAAAAAATATCGGTCGATAATTCATTAAGTATGAAGGTAATCTATTCTCTGCACAATTTGCGTTGACAAACCGTGCCGTTCCTATACTTCACACAAGACCGCTGGTAACAATGACATAAATAATAACTGTGAGATTTGCACCGCCGTGAGCAATCATACAGGGCAGGAGATGATTGGTTTTTTTATACACGCCGATCCATACCAATCCGGCAACAAATGAAAAACCGATATTATACCAATCCAACATCGCAAACATCACATTAAAAAGCAGAAGTGCCTGTGTTTCCCCCATTACTTGACCACAAAATTTTTTGGCGAGTCCTCTGAAATATATTTCTTTACAAATACCGCTCACAAAAGTTAAGGCAATTATTTTCATTACCGTCGTTCCAACCGAAACATCGGTACTAGTATAGGCAAGTTCTGTTTTTCCCGATAAAATAAAGACATAACAAAGACTCAGTATCTCTGTCACCGCTAATGCCGCAATCCCGTAAAGAATATCTTTACCAAGTGTTTTTTGTCAAAAATTTCATTTTTTAGACTAATTCCGCTCTGCTTGAAAAGCATTACCGCACTCGGCAAAAGAATCAGATTGATTAAAATCAAAAGCAGACAATAAATTTAGTTATTCACCGTAGCATAACTGGCAATGTCCAAAATATTCATTCCCGGTTGATAGTTCAAGTATGCCATCAGCACCTCAAATCCTGCTATAAATAAAGTCAGTGTTGTGGTAATAGTCAGTGCCTTTTCTGCATTTTTGATATTCATTTCTTTCATAGCGATCAGCCTCCTGAAAAAAAGAATAACATATCCATTGGTGGTTTTCATTAACATATGTTAATAAACCCTGCATTTGTGCAAGGCTTGGGTGTGGAATGAACCAACAAAGAACTCGAACCCCCTAACAACCGGTTATGAGCCATTTGTAGAAGTGCATGCTATCATTAAGTTAGAGTTCATATGGCGTAAGTTTTGTTCCCTTTTCTTCAAACTCTCTCAGTACAGCTTTTAAATCATCATCGCCGTTTATTTCATAGCACATACCGCCCCTTAAAAGGTGCATACCCTCAAATTCAATATCAATATCAATATCATTATTTTCAAAATCAAAAACTATAACTTTATAATCATCTGCTATTCGTTCTTTCAATACCCTTTTTATGTCAATCTGTTTGACTGCATCTATTAACTTTTGAATAAGATCTTTGTCATAAGTTTCATAAACACTTGTCGAACCCTCTGTTTGGATTTGGTAAGTTACACGTTCTGGAAATCCTATATTATCGTTCCACAATGAGAATGTTATTGGAGCAGTATCCTGAGGATTTGAATTATCCTGAACAGATACATCATCACTGTTTCCCCCGATATTCCGATTTTCGTCTGACAAGTTTGATACAGTAGAAACTATACTTTCATCAGGAATAACAGAATTTTTAGCCTGTATCCTTGAATCTGAACATCCGGTAAACAATATAGAACTTCCCAGTATCATCATCAAAGCCTTTTTCTGAAAACTTATCAATTTTACATTCATCCTCTCGAAAATTATTTTTTTGATCATTTAATAATCTGCTTACCTATCATTAGAGTTGCTGATGATACACAAAAAAATGCACAACTGCAAGGCTTTTTGTATGAAAATGGACCAACCGGTTATGAGCCGGTTGCTCTAACCAACTGAGGTTGTTTCTTAGTTAGAGCCTGTTTAAAATCTTAGTACCGTATGTCTTTTTGGCGTATGTTTCCGCTAACTGCGTCAAAAAGACTTGCCATACGCCAGTATGCCTGCGTCTTTTTTCCTTGTTATCAAAAAATGACGCTTCAAAAATCCGTACGGCACAGATATTAAACAGGCTCTTAAAAAACAGGAAATAGCTGTCGGCATCGTCTGCACTGTCTTTGAGATAACAGACTTTTTCGCACTGAGAAATTTCTTATCTATCTTATTCTTTTTTAAAACCGTATCGTCCAATACATCTTTCTTTGGCAAGCTACTGATACTAATTTGATTTTTGTAAAAGTATGTGATAGAATTAACTTAGAATTTACTTTTTATGGAGGAAAACATAATGAAAGAACTTTTTAGAATAGATTTGAAAGATTACGAGGAAGAATACAATATCTATAAACGACCATCTGCAAGAGGCATTATTATAAAAAATTGCCAAATCGCTCTTGTATATAGTAAAAAAGAAAAATACTATAAATTTCCCGGTGGTGGTATCAAAGAAAATGAAGATATGAAATCAGCTCTTATCAGAGAAGTCAGAGAAGAAGTCGGATTAATTGTCATTCCTGATAGTATCAGAGAATTTGGAAGTGTTATGCGACGTCAAAAAAGTAATTATTCACCCAATACTATTTTTGAGCAGGAAAACTTCTACTTCTTCTGTCACACGGAAAACCAATTAATTGAACAGGAACTGGATGATTACGAGAAAGAAGCAGAATTTTCATTGAGATTTGTTGATATAGATGATGCAATCAAAGCTAATCGTGACTATCATAGCGATGACTTTTTTAACGAGATTATGATCAAGCGGGAAATGAAAGTTTTGCAGCTCGTCAAAGAGTATCGGGAAAATGATAAAACATAGAGTACACTTTGACAGATGGCAGTTAAATTAGAATATGATAGCGGATAATAATTTTTTCATAGCTGCCCCCCTCTTCAAAGTCTGCTGCATATCTGTGCCGTGCGGTGCAAGGATATGAAGTAGGCTCTTAATACAAGATTTTAATTTTCTTGATTATAACATAGTTTTTGGCAATAATCAATATGTAAAAATGCAGTGCAACCATATAGGCAACTTTGCTGACAAGCAGCAAGCCAATCACCTGATAAGCAAAGCCGTCAAGCAGCATAAAATCATACTTGACGGCTATTTCATTAGGACAGAAGGTTTATTGATGATGTTTTTGTATTTGCTCCATCAGCATTTGAGCATATTTTACGGGCTCTACCGATTGAAAACCGCAATGGGCATAACCGTCTATATCTTTATATTCTGCAAACGGATATGCTTTTTGTAAACGCTTTTTGGAATCACGGGCAGGTTCTTCCTTTGAAAAGAAAAAGACAAACCGTTTCTGTTCGATATTTGAAAAATCGGGAAGAGCACATTTGTAGCAGATGTTGACAAGATTTTTGACCGTTTTATCTGAAAAATGTCTTCTCTCTGATGCCATAGAGCGTATCAGTCCGCTGTATTGTTCCAGTTTATCCTTAGCGACAAATTGTAAAAATTGATTGTTTCTGAGATCTTCCATTGCTTTGTCCGGATTATCCGTATCAAAAACCTTAACCAGTTTCCGAAAGCGAGCCCGCATAATTGCCCGAAACCATGGGGTAAACCAAAAGAACGGACCTCCGTCAAAAAAGCAAACACCTGTTTTGATATGATTCAGATCCGCCTGTCTTTTCACTTCAAGAGCAATTTCAGCTCCCATCGAGCTTCCCTGTATCATTTCAAGAGAAGTAATACGGCAGTCATTCAGATATTGAATGATTTTTTCTGCTTCCTTATCAACCGTCAATAAATCGGTGCCATCATGACCGTGACCGTCTAAGGTAGGCATAATAACATAGTATTTATCTGCCAAAACCTTTCCAAAAGGCTCACAATCTTTTGCCGAACTGATCATTCCGTGGATTAACAACACGGCAGGATTCTCTTTATTTCCCAGTGTATCAAAAGTCATTCTTCTACCTCCAGTCGTGATAACTCATCATTGATCGTCATTAGAATCGTTTTAATGATATTCATCGTTGTTTCATCTATGTTGTCTGACAACTCATTCATTTTTTTAATCATCGGCTCATGTAATCGTTGATGTCCGTAATAAGCTGTTTTACCCTTGTCCGTGAGAGAAATATAAATTTCGTTCAGACCTTCTCCGTCAGTTTTGCAAATCAAGCCTTTTTTCAGCAGCTTTGTGCAAGTCTGCGATATTCCGCCCTTTGTGATTCCAAGTAAATCGGATAATTTTGTGGTAGTCATTTTCCCACTGATGCCAATGGCTTCTATGATATGTATCTCAGACGGATATAACATCACATCCGTACCATAATATCGAGCCTTTTTTTCAATGCTGTTGTAGCGATTAATGAGTTTTAGTCCCATTTGCAATAATTGATTATCCATTTCGCCCTCCTGTTGTTTAGTAACTAAACAACAGTTTAGCACACTTTTCATCGTTTGTCAATACATTTTGCATATTATATGAATAAAAATTTAAATCAGTTAATGCAAAAGTGTACTTCTGTATTTTACATTGATTTTTTGTATTTTACCTTATGAAACATTGTCATCATCAAATCAATATGATATACTATAACCATCGAATCAATCAATAAAAACGTTTGATCAGCCAAAATACAAGGAGGAAAAAACAATGAAAAAAGCGAACTTACTTTTGCAATCGTATTGATAGTTGTATATGTAGTGGGTTCAAGCCTTATGCAAAAAGTTTCCGGAGCAATCGGGATAAAATTCGCCGCCGAAACTGCTTTCAACTTTATCCTTACAATAGTCATTATTGTGTTTGCCAAAAAGAATCATCTGATGAAACATCTCGGTCTGTGCAAATCAGAGGTATCTATCTGCCCCCAAAATGCTGTTTTACGTACCTTTGGTGCTGATCGCTTGCACCAACACATTTTTTGGAATCGGAACAAAGTTCAGTATAACGGAGCTTATACTGCGTACATTGATGATGATTTTTGTCGGATTCCTTGAAGAAGTGATATTCAGAGGTTTCCTTTTCAGAAGCATTGCAAAGGATAACCTGAAGGAAGCGATCATTATTTCGTCTATCACATTCGGTATAGGTCATATAGTAAACCTTTTCAACGGTTACCATATCATAGAAAACGTTATTCAGATCATCTTCGCCGTGGCAGTCGGCTTTATGCTTGTATTCATCTTCTTGCGTACCGGCAGCATAATAGCCTGCATTGTTTTTCATGCATTCAACAACTCCATCTCTGCGGTTTCCAACGCCAGCAATCTGATCAATGCTGTCTGATCAATGCTGTCGGCAGCGAAGAGATAGCCCATATTCTGACCTCTTCCATCGCCATTGTACTATCTGTCGCATATATGTTATATATCATCAAAGCACTTCCGAAAAGGGAGATTTCTGATTGAGGACGTAAAATTACATCATATCCATGAAATTGTCACACCAAAAAAAGCCGAACTATTCAGCATTGAAGATGTCTTGAATAGTTCGGCTTTCATATTAAATGGTGGACCAACAGGGACTCGAACCCCG
>CACYDP010000096.1 GCA_902773135.1 uncultured Ruminococcus sp. | reverse complement strand
TTTTTTTCGATTTTTTTCCTTTTCTACAAATTGTATACTTTTTCTCTTTCTTCGCTTGCTTTTGAACTATTTTGTTTTACTATTTGTTGAAAACCCGGTGTGTTGCCGCACCGGGCTGTTCTGTATTTTGTTAAGAAGATTTTTAGAAGTGTCCTTAAATAATATCTTTTAACTCTTTCAGACATGCCGCAATCACTTCTGCACGATTAAACGGTGTCACAAAATAGAATCCGTCTGCATATGGTCTTAACTTGCGGGCTATTTCCACTGCTATCTCAACACCCGTTTTTGTTGATTTCTCTTTTGTCATATCCGGCGAAAATCTATCCACCAATTCCTGAGGTATCACCATTCCGGGCACTTCATTTTTCATAAAGCAAGCATTTCTGTAACTGACCATTGGCATAATTCCCACCAATACTTTCAAACCACTTTCCCTTGCCTTTTGTAATGAAGATATTGACTCTTCAGAAAAAACAGGTTGTGTCAATAAAAATTTTGCACCGGCATTTTTCTTTTTTTCCGCACGTTTCAACGAATATAATGTTTTTCTTTCTTCAGGGTCATAGGCACCTCCAATTGCTATGGGAAAATCCGCAAACACATCATCGTTCAGACGGGATATAAGTTCCATCAGCCTTACCGAATCCACATTGAACACCGGTTTAATAATCCCCCTGTCCGTTTCGGCTATATGATCTCCTGTTACAGCCAGAACCGCTCTGATTCCCTCACTGTGTGCCCCCAGAAGTATTGACCGCAAAGCATTCAGATTTCTGTCACGACAACAGATGTGCGGCAATGTTTCAATATCCACTTCACGCTTGATTCGTGCGGAACATATCACAGGATCCGCTTTAGCGTGTCCAAGCGGCGAATCGGATATGGTGATGATATTGACTCCGGCATCTTTCAGCGTTTTTGCTGCTGATATGATTTTTGTAAAATCAGCGTTATTTGGCGGGTCAAGTTCCGCTGCAATGATAAACTTATTTTCCGCAAGCTGCGAACTGAATGCCGCTTTCTTTTTATTTTTCTCTTCATAATAATGAATATTCTTAGCCGCTATATTATTCTTGTTCACATACTGTGATAATACACTGATATATTCCGGTTCTGTTCCGCAGCAGCCGCCTACCGCCGAAACACCATAAGGCAGAAACCTCGAAACCTGCTCAGCAAAGTAAAATGGCGTAGAGGTAAAGACCGTTCTGTTGTTCTCGATGGCCGGGTATCCCGAATTTGGCATCAATAGCGTGTATAAATCCGTATTTTTATGAATATAAGATAAAAAGGGTACTGCATTTGCAAACATCTGAACCGCTCCGCAGCCGCAGTTCAGTCCTGCCGCTGTTAGTTTGGATTTATTTTCATTGATATTTTGCAGCAGTGTATGCAGCGATAAACCGGAACGTGTTCTTCCGTCCGGCAAAACTGTAAAAGAAACAATGATCTCAGCAGAGGGTTTACATTCTATAATATAGTCTATCGCAGGCATTACCATTTCTATGCCGGGCAGCGTTTCAAATATAAAAGTTTCCGCACCGCACGAAAGAAAGGTATCTATTATAAATCGATACTCATCGGATATTTCCTCGGCAGATTTTTCCGTGTCATAAACCGCACTGACATTGGCACATACCACTGCTTTATCTTTTGCACATTCCTTTGCCGAACAGTACGCATTCACCAGAATACTTTTCAGTTCGCTTCTTGTGATTCCAAGTGAAAAACTGTTTGCGGAAAATGTATTGGTACGGATCATATCCGCACCTGCATCGATATAATCCTGATAAATCCGCTGAATGATTCCATTATCAACAGAATTATACTTTTCGCAAAGCGACGGACTTAACCCTGTAAGTTTTGAAAAATACGTACCGGTCGCACCGTCGGTCAAAGCAGTTTTTTTATTTTGAAACAATTCCTTTAAATTCATTTTTTCATCTCCTGATAATTGCTGATAGGCTTAGTAGGTTTTTATTATTTTAATATAAACTGTCAAATTTTTCAAGAGAAAAATAAACCCCCGCACCAAAAGTACGAGGGAAAGATTAAAGAAAACTAGCTTCCATTTCACTAATACATTTTTTACAAATTAGTTTATCTTTAAATTTTACAATATCATTCGATGAATTACAGAACATACAGGACGGCTGATATTTACTGATAATGACTTTATCACCTTCAACAAAAAATTCAACCGCATCCACACCATCTTTAATATCGAGTGATTTTCTAATATCCGACGGCAATACAAGCCTTCCAAGTTTATCAATCTGACGTACACATCCTAAAGGTTTCATTGAAACTCCCTCCTTGAATAAAGTGATTTAACCCGAAATCATACCGATTTCTTAAATATACGCACCAATATTACCATTTTTTACTAAATCTGTCAATAGACAAATTCGATGATTTGACAAAAAAATGGAATTATCTTGTTTTTTATTTCTGAACAAAAATAATGTTACCACTCACGACAGCAAACGACAAGTTCCGACATTAAGCCATAAACAAAATAAAAATTCTGCATTTTTCACATTTTCAATAGTACAAAATGAACACTGTCCCAAAATGGACAGACGGTAATAATTGATAAAACCATCTTGCAAGGGGAGGGAAATGTCTTGCTTGGAATCATTTGGTTGTTTATGATACTGTTAAGCTTTGTCTGTGCATTGGTCACAGGCAGAATAGAAATACTTTCAAAAGCCATCCTTTCAGGTGCCGACAAAGCCGTTCAGCTCATCATCTCAATGGCAGGTTCTATGTGTTTATGGACAGGCATTATGAAGATTGCAGAAAAAGGAGGTCTTATTCATATCATTGCGAAATTCTTATCGCCTCTGCTCCGACATATTATGCCGGAATGCAGAAATCACCCCGAAGCACTCGGTGCTGTTTCTGCCAATATAACGGCAAATTTTCTGGGCATCGGCAATGCCGCAACCCCTCTGGGAATCGCCGCAATGAAAGAACTGCAAAAAAACAATAAATTACAATCACAACCCGACAACAGTATGATTATGTTTGTTGTCATCAACACAGCGTCTGTACAGCTAATTCCGTCCACAATCTTATCAATGCGTCAGGCAGCGGGAAGCAGCGATCCTTATATCATTCTGCCGTATGTATGGATTGTTTCGATGCTGTCGCTAATTTCGGGATTAACTGTGGCAAAAATTCTGTCATTGCGAAAATAAACTGCCCAAAATCCAAAGGGGGTCATTGATTTGGAAATGATCGGAATCTATACTGTTCCGTTAATCATTGTGCTGGCAGTTGTTTTCGGTGCAATAAAAAAAGTTGACCTGTTCGGCAGTTTCACCGAAGGAGCAAAAGAAGGAATCACTTCTCTTATTTCAATTGCACCGTCCCTGATCGGTCTTGTAACCGCAGTCAGTATGTTGGAAGCATCGGGTTTTTTTGAAATTTTATCCAATTTTCTCTCTCCTGTATGCAATATGGCAGGAATCCCTGTTGAAATTGTTCCTTTAGGTTTTATGCGGCCTTTTACCGGAAGCGGATCGTTCGCACTTCTCAATGAAATTTTTGAAAAATATGGTCCTGACAGTACCGTAGGACAGATTGCATCGGTTGTTGCCGGCTCAACAGAAACCACCTTTTATGCCATTGCCGTTTATTACGGTGCGGTGGGCATCAAAAAGACCCGTCATACTATTCCTGCCGCATTGACAGCCGATATGCTCGGCATCATTTTTTCATCTGCCATTATAGGAATGTTTGGTCATAACCTCAATCATTGAGTGCATCATTTTTCAAATAATGTTCGACAATGAATTTCTGTGTTTGGGTACTGTATAAAATAATCGTATATGCCCCGAAAGAACCCATTCCCTGTTTTGTGACAATTCCTATATCTTTGGATTTTTCAGTAATTTCTCTGCGTTTTTGCCCTGCCTGTGTGGTTATATCTTTCAGGTATCCGTTTTCGACAAGCCAGTCGTTAATCTGTTTTGACTGCAATTTTTTGCAGTCATTTTCTTTTGCCGCCTTGTTGATGTTGTCAGCAAGCTGTGATACCGGACAGGGTTCGTCTGTATATTCAATGTTGTCCACTTGACTTTTAGTAATATAGAAATCCCGCTTTGAACGTGTTCTGCGTGGCGGTTTCTCTGTTTCGGAACAATTTTCGACACGTTCCTCCAAGACCTGTGCCACATATAAAAAGCATTTTGACAGCCGTTCGTTGTTCAATACGCTGTCCTCCATTTTGCTGTTGCTGATCGGGTCAATGCCGTCAGCAAGTTTCAGCATATACATTTTTGCTCTCTGAAGTTTTTCTTTTTCAGTCAGCATTCTATCACCCATTGATTAAAATTAATTGGTTGTAAAAACACGAAATGCGGTCATTTCTGACCGCATTTCATGCAAAAGGAAGGGATAATGAAAAACAAAAAAGGGAAATCAGCAATTTCAAGTAAGTATTTCTACTTACAAATATATCATACCATAAACGATTTGATTTTTCAATACCTTTTTTGATATTTTTTACAAAAAAAATTTATTTGCAAAATAATAATTATTATCATTTTACATTTCCGGTTTGATAAGAAGCCATCATTCTCTCAAAGCATTCAATGCACTTGAATTACGGCGAATTCTATATTATAATAATAACAGATCAATAAAATTTCCGGAGGTATTCAAAATGGATCTGCTGAACAACGATAAGATCAATTCGATCGTCAATAACGAAAACTTCAAAAAGGTCAAGGACGAAGCCGTAAAACTTGCCAATGACCCGAATGTCAGAAAAGAAGCCGAAAAACACATCAACAATATCGTTGATAAATTCAAAAACAATAACGAAAAAAAATAAGCACAAATTCCCTGTACGTTTTTCATCAGCGTACAGGGAATTTGTCTTACTGTGGTCAATTTAATTACCTTTATCTTCTTTCAGTATTACATCCACATCAAAGGTTGTTGCTTTTTTTCCGCTGCTGTTGGAAGAGCGGAAGATGGTCAGTGTAACAGTATCTCCGGGTTTGTACTCTTTGAGCATATCGATGAATTCGTTGATACTCTTAACTTTTTTGCCGTCAATGGCGGTAATAATGTCATTCGCCATAACTTCGGTATTGGCAAGAGGGCTGTCCGAATGAATTTTTGAAATAATCATTCCCTGCGGAATATTATTCAGCTTAGACGAGTAGAGCGTTGCAGTAGAACCCTCTATGCCGAGTGTCCCTCTGTCATTGACATAACCGTATTTAATCAGCTTATTGACGATTTCGACAAGGGTATTGCTCGGTATCGCAAACCCCATACCCTCATAGTCCGTAGCGACCAGTTTCGATGTATTCATTCCTATGACATATCCGTCCTTGTTGATCAGAGCACCGCCGGAATTGCCGGGATTGATCGCCGCATCCGTCTGTATGTATTTAACATAGCCGTTAGAGCTGAGAACACGGTTCATAGCGGATACCGTACCCGTTGTCAGCGTATTGGAAAAGCTGGAACCTCCGGGACTGCCGATAGCATATGCCTCATCTCCTACGGCGATCTCGTCCGAATTGGCAATATCGGCAGGCGTAAGACCGTCGGCATCTATCTTAATGACCGCAAGGTCTGTTTTCTTATCAATACCGATAATCGAACCCAGATATTGCTGCCCGTTATTCAGCGTAATCATAACGCCCGTTGTATTAGAATCATTGACAACATGGCTGTTGGTGGCAATATAGCCGTCTTCGGTAATAATAATGCCCGAACCCTCCCCGTTTGCCGTAATGATATAATCACTTCCGGACTGGTAGGAAGAAATACATACCACTGACGGTGAGGCTTTTTTGAATGCTTTGTTGGCAGCATTTTCATTGGAAGAAGATTGATTCAGATTTTGCGTTGAGATCTGAGGACCGTTTTCATCTGCACTCACATCCGGAGCATCAGGGAGCAACACGTCTTCCCCATATGACACTTCTGAATTTCTGTTATAAGGTGCATTCCGGGAATGTGATTCCTGAATTTCAAGACTGTCACTGTCCGTAAGGCTCTGCACCAAAAAAAACACCAAGGCCGCCGCCACTACTCCGATTCCTGCACATACGCACCACAAAGCCGCTTTCAGACCGCTGTTTTTCTTCTTTTTGCCTTGTAGATAAGCATTCGCATTTCCCGGCGGAACATAATTGCCGCCGAAACTTTGCGGAGGAGGTGTATACGGCTGCGTATCACTGTACCGCATTGGTGCTCCATTTTGATTGAAATTTTCAAAACTTTCATCTTGCTTATTATTGAATGCATAGGAATTCATAGGAAAATTCATCTGAGAATTATTGGCATTCGGAGTTTCATTATTGTTGTTTAAGTCATATCTGAAATCATCTGGCATAAGAATCCTCCTCTGTTATCTGTTCCGATCAACATCGGCAGCTTTTTTATCGGATAGGCCTATTTCTTTTTTGTCTGCTGTTTTTTAGGAATGTAAAAATCAAATTCACAGTATTCACCGTAAACACTGTCTGCCGTTATATCTCCGCCGTGCATTCTGATAATACTTCTGACAAGATACAATCCCAGTCCCAGTCCTTTTTTGTCTTTGCTGCGTGATTTATCCGTTTTATAGAATCTGTCAAACACAAGACCTATCTCGGATTTTTGTATGCCTGTACCGCTGTTTTGGATCGTAAAATCAAAGCGTTCCAGACTTTCGGTAATATTGAATGCTATGTAACCACCCTCATTGGTGAACTTCACGGCATTTTCCACCAAATTATAAACCACCTGATAAATCAGGTCCTTATCGCCGTAAACCTGTTTTTCGCTGATAAGGTCAAGCCCTCTGATTTCAATATTCTTCTTGTCGATCTCCTGTTCAAAGGTGATAATAATTGTGACAAGCGTAGAAAGCAGATCAAAGGTCTGATAATTCAGTTTAAGTTCCCCGCTGTCCAATCTTGAAAGATCCAACATTGACTTAACCAGTCTTGACAGACGCTTGATTTCTTCCGACACAATATTGAGATAATACTGCTGCCTGTCGGGAGGAATCGTACCGTCCAGTATACCGTCAATAAATCCCGAAATGGTGGTCATCGGCGTTTTCAGTTCGTGTGAAACATTAGCAATAAAACTTTTTCGTATATGTTCGGAGGAAGACAGCGATTCTGCCATATTATTAAAAGCAACTCCCAGCTCGCCAATCTCATCATTGCTTGATTCGCTGACCCTGATACTGAAATCACCCTTGCCGAATTGTTTTGCCGCCTGTGACATCTGCTTCAGCGGCTTGACAAGATTATAAGAAAATACCCCGATTGCAAGGAACGAAATCGCCAGAGCGGCTATGGCAGACAACACAAATATTTTCAGGACCATATCAGTAAACCCGTTAATATCATTGGCATCGGACGTCACAAATACAATTCCCATAATATTACTTCCGCTGTTATAATAAATAGGCTGTGCAGAAATATATCTTTCGCCGTCATACAGTCCGCCGAGCGTCCCCTTGACAAAATAAGACCCCTCCGTCATCGTACGCCTGACCACATCGGGAGCCACGATCATATTGGTTTTGATCTCATTGTTTTTGCTCACGACCATAATCGACTTTGCATTGGTATTGGTAACCACAATGTCCACACCGACATCGTCAACATACAATTCGAGGAAATTATGAATCGTATCTGCGTGATTAATAGAAACATAATCATTATTATCATTCATTGACTGGTTGATGGCAGAATTTTTTCTGATAAATTCTGCGATATTGCGTGCACGGCTGTCGAGTACCGCACGTTTTTCGTTGGACCAGTAATTCGTGATTGTGAGCGTGAGTATCAATCCTAACACCAGAAAACTGAAAAAAACGATCAGTATGCTGACATTCATATACTTTCTGAAAAGTGACTTTTTGGCATAAAAACTATTCTTTAACCTCAAACTTATAACCTACTCCCCATACGGTTTTCAATGCCCATTTATCCGACACACCTTCAAGTTTTTCTCTCAGACGCTTCACGTGAACATCAACGGTACGGGAATCACCGTAATAATCAAATCCCCATACTTCATCCAGCAGCTGATCTCTTGTAAAAACTCTGTTCGGATTGCTTGCCAGATGATAGATCAGTTCCATTTCTTTGGGAGGAGTGTCAATTTGTTCTCCGTTCACTTTCAACTCATAATTAGTAAGGTTAATGACCAGTTTATCATAACGCACTTCTTTCCGGCTGCTGTCCGTCATTGAAACATTGGCAGAAGTATTAATACCGGCACGTCGGAGTACCGCCTTAATTCTTGCTACAATTTCTTTTGTTTCAAACGGTTTGATCACATAGTCATCCGCACCGAGTTCCAGACCAAGAACCTTATCAAACACTTCACCCTTAGCGGTAAGCATTATGATCGGGCATTGTGAAGTTTTTCTGATCTCACGGCAAACCTGCCAGCCGTCAAGCACCGGCAGCATAATATCAAGAAGGATCAAATCGGGTTTTTCCGTTTTGAATTTTGTAATCGCCTGACCTCCGTCATTGGCAATAACAACATCATAGCCTTCTTTTTCAATATAAAGTCTTAAAAGCTCGCAAATATTGTAATCATCATCTACAACCAATATTTTTCCCATACTCATCATTCTGCACCTCAAATAATTCATCACGGTATTTTCACCGCTAAAAATTTTCCCTATTTAATTATAACACAATCTTCCGTTAAATGTAACAGAAATCAAAAAACTATTTTACTTCCTGCTTCCGGAAAATCATCAGACCAACAGCAGTACTGAGCACAAAGTAAGCAAGGGCAGTCAGTATGCTGATATAAATTTCTCCGTCTTTGCACATATCGGGAACATAATTGAGTGTTTCAAAAATCCAGTATTTTGAAATATTGACAAAACTCTTGTCGGCATATGCCAATGTTGAGAAGATAGATGATACAATTCCCGGAATCACCAGCGACATAGCAATTGCCACACCGGTTCTCTTGATAATAGTGGAAAGCATAAAATACACAGACGTGATAGCAATATACAAACACAGATACGCCACAACACACAGAATCATATCTCCTGCCGAAATCAGTGAACCTCCACGTATGAACAAAGCACACACAACCAGACCACCCGCAATATATGCCGCTGTCAGCACTGTTACCGATACAAACGAAACAATCATTTTAGAACAATAGATACGGCTTTTTGAAAAGCCTCTTGAGAGTGTATTTTTGAGTGTTCCCATAGAATATTCCGATGCCGCAAAAACACTGATGCAGATGGCTGCCAACAGATAAATCGTGCCGTCACGAAACAGTATATCGGCATATGACCACACGTACGGTTTCGGAAACATTGCAAAAGCGGTTTCTATCATTTCTTCATCCATACCCATTGTCGCCAATGCTTCTTCTGCCGATTCTATATCACTGCCTATCACATTCCACGCATTGACATAAAGCAGTGACATCACAATCCCCAATCCAAAGGCGATGATGGAACATATGACCAAGGTACGGCTCTTGCTCATTTTTATAAAATCCGATTTTATCAGCCTGTTCATTACTTTCCCTCCATTTTTCTGATGAAATAATTTTCCGCACTGTTTTCGTCATCGAAGATCCCCGACACAACAATTCCGGATTGAAACAGCTGATTGGTCACAGCCCCTATATCACTGATAGTTTCCTGTACATAAATGACATTATCCGCACCCACCGATATTTTATCGGTCTGCAAAAATTCGCACAGAATGTTTTTTGCCTTTTCGGGAGCATCTGTTTTAATAACGGTTCTTTTGCCGCATTTCTCGGCAAGTTCTTCTTTGGTAATTTCTTCAATCAGTTTACCGTTAGCGATAATACCGTAGCGGGTCGCAATTTTTTCCAGTTCTCCAAGATAATGGCTCGATACAAATATGGTCTTGCCTTTACTCTTAAGCTCCAGCAGCAATTCACGTATTTCAACGATTCCGGACGGATCCAGTCCGTTGATCGGCTCGTCCAGTATCAGAAAATCCGGATCGCCGACCAATGCCATTCCGATTCCCAGACGCTGTTTCATACCGAGCGAAAAATTTCTGACTTTCTTTTTTCCTGTATCGGAAAGACCGACGGTTGACAGAATTTCTTCAATCTGTTGTTTGTCAACCCCCAGCATTGTGCAGTACATATTCAGATTTTCCTTTGCCGTCATATTGGTATACAGGGCAGGACTTTCAATCAGGCTTCCGATATGTTTTCTGGCAGAATAGATATTTTCTCCGTCAAAAAGCTCAAACGTCCCCTCATTCTGTTCTGCCAGTCCCAGAATAATGCGGATAAAGGTCGTTTTGCCGGCACCATTCTTGCCCACAAAACCATAAATATCCCCTTGACTGACGGTCAGACTGATATGATCAATGACCTTCGTGTGTGCATACTCTTTTACAAGATTTTCTGTTTTCAGCACAAATCCCATTGTAATTCTCCTTCTGTTATCACAAGACGACTATACATCGTCACGTTCTTCAATTTCAAGAATAATTCCCGACTTTTCGAGATAAGTAATGGTAAAAACTTCACCGTTTTCAGCTTCGTTATGGAGTTTGATAAATTCGTCAATACTGTGTGCCTTGCCGTAGATATATCTGTCACCGACCTTGATTTTGTAGTTGACAGACATTTGAAAATACCCGTCCTCCATTTCAAAAAACGGTACCATATTGATCGTAACATAGGCACGTTTTTCTATGTCTTCCTTTGCAATGCTTTGCAGTTTCAGCGGAAATCCCCGTATTTTTCTTTTGGCAGTTTCTCTTGTCATTCCCTCATCTCCGTTTCAACAATCCGTATTCCCGCTTATTGTTTTTCTGCGTTCTGTTCCCACCATTCAAAATCAATATTTTCTTTTAAATGTCTGAAATAAACCATATAATAAGCAGGACCCCTGTTATCCAGTGCAGCAGAATAATACTCTCCTGTTGTTTCGTCCAAATATAAATTGATACAGTATCGGGAAGAGATATAAAGTTTTTTTAATCTGTTTTCTGCCTGTTCAAAATCACTTTCACTGATCTGGTGTGCACCGTTGAAGCCATATTGTATCATCGTTTACCTCTCTTTTCTGACAAGCTTTTTCAATGCCTCTTTCTGACATTTTTCTACTCTGTAAGAATCACAGATTTTTCGTATCGCACGGTTATGGGTTGCCCGGTCAAATACATTCCCGGTCAAATACGGCAGCGTATCATCAGGAAATTTGATATAGCACTCCGCTGCTGTCCACGCCACTGCCATAGAAGAATAATAATGTTCGGTATTGATATGTTGCAGCACTTCAAGCGAACGGGAGAGATAGTCTGTATGAATAAAATAATCCAGTATCATCACTGCTGCAAACCGCTGTTCAAATTCCTTTTCAGACGCAGCATAAGACTGTATCAAATCCCAGACCTGTTCACGATGGCGATTGGTAAATTTCAGCGTACAGCAAAAACTGTCACATACTCCCCAGTTATCAATTGCCGGTATAAAATCCGTAATCAATTTCAGTCGTTTTTCTGCGGGTACTTTCAAATACCCGATGATCATTCCCCTGAGCATCACTTCTTCATAATAAATATCCTCACCCGAAAGGGCACTCTCTCCCAACGTGCGAGCCAATTCTTTCGCATAAGTACGAAGCTGCGGTGTACGTATTCCGAGCATTGTTTTTTTACTTGGAATGAGCTTGGAGGAAAATTCACGATAAGGCTTGTCCGCCATATTCTCCAGTTGATTTCTTATTTCCGTATTCATTACAACCCGTTCTTTCTGTGTTGAAATCAGAATTCCGCTTCATTTTCATATTCATTAATTACATCTATAAAAGCCTTGCCGTAACGATTGATCTTTGCTTCACCAAAACCGCTGATACGAGTCAACTCCGAAATTTTTCCGGGAGCATACGCTGCCATTTCCCGCAATGATGCATCGCTCAGGACTGCAAAAGCAGGTATACCTGATGCCAATGCCAGTGATATACGTTTTTTCTTCAGACGGTCCAACAAGGCTTCGTCTACATATAATTTTTGGTTGTCCGCATTTTTCATATCATTCATCACGATATGGTACGAATCCGTCCTGCTCTCGCCATTGCACACACTGCAATGATGGCAGGGGGCATAAAATTTTTCTCCGAAATACTGAAGAATTCTTTTTCTCAGACAAACGGTCTTTGAGGTGGAATAAAATGTCATCAGCCGCAATTTTTCAAGTTCGGCATCAATATATTGCTGACGGCTTTCCTCATCAAGATGGTCATTTTCTTTTTCGCTTCCTTTTTGAATCAGAAACTCATTGAGCTTCACATCTCTTGCACAGTACAGCAGGATACACTCCGATTCTTCACCGTCACGTCCGGCACGGCCTGCCTGTTGGTAATACTCCTCCATATTCTGCGGCATATTATTATGTATCACATAACGCACATTCGGTTTATCTATTCCCATTCCGAAGGCATTGGTTGCCACAATGATTTTGGCACGGTCATAGATAAACTCATTCTGATTATAGATTCTCTCACTGTCACTCATTCCCGCATGATACGGCAAAGCAGAAAAACCGCTTTCCGATAAGATTTGTGCGATTCTTTCCACTTCTTTTCTGGTAGAACAATAGATAATACCGGAACGGTCTTCATTTTGTGACACATAGTTCAGGATAAACTGTGTTTTGTCAACCGGCTGATACGTTGCGAAATACAGATTTTCCCTGTCAAATCCGGTGCTTACGGTATAGGGGTCAATCAGATGCAGGTTCGCTGCAATATCTTGTTTGACTCTTTCGGTTGCTGTTGCCGTAAATGCCGCTATCACAGGACGTTTTGGAAGATGCTCCGTAAACTCGGAAATCTGTGTATAACTCGGTCTGAAATCGTGTCCCCATTGGGAAATACAATGTGCTTCGTCAACGGCAATCAAAGAGATATTGGCATTGACCGCAAACGTTATAAAACTGTCTGTCATCAATCTTTCGGGAGCCACATAGATAATTTTGTATACACCATTTGCAGCATTTTCTATGGCAAGACTCATTTGTCTGGGGGGCAGTGTACTGTTGAGATATGCCGCACGAATTCCCATTGAAATCAAATTTTTCACCTGATCCTGCATCAGAGAAATCAGCGGCGAAATCACCAGTGTAATCCCGTCAAATGTCATTGCCGGAATCTGATAACAAATCGATTTTCCTGCTCCGGTAGGCATCACGGCAGAGATGTCCCGACCCTTGATGATATTTTGTATAATATTCTCCTGACCTTTTCTGAAGGAATCATAACCGTAATATTTTTTCAGGAGCTGATAAATGTCATTCAAAACGTTCCACCGTCCGTTGTGATCTTGATTCTTTCATAATTTTCAGCATCAATCTGATCTTTGAAAACCGACAGGTCATTTTCGCTGATCAATTTTTCCTTCTGTGGCTTTGTCAGCTGTTTAATGCGGAATTCCAGTTTTAATGCTGCCGAGCGGCTCTCACTCTGCCACAGTGCTTCCAGTTGTTTTGCTGTATGAGAAGCTGTATACTTGGCACACTTTTGATTTTTGGAAAAATGTTCTTTCATACGTCTGCCGACATCATTGGTAATACCTGTGTAAACGGAATCGTCCTCACACCTGACGATATAGGTGTAATACATCTTATTTTTGTACGGCACGTCTTCTTCTCATCATTTCTTCGTGGTCTGTTCTTACGACATTATGCACTTCCACACTGTCCCAATAAATATTGCTGGCAGTAACAACGGCTTTTAAGGCAATTCTTCCGACACCGTTCTTATTCATACCTTTGATCAGGGCATCAATCTCACGTCCGGTCAGTCCCTGCATCAGCAGCATTTCTTCGCTGAATCCCGTACCCTCATACTCTCCGTCGATTTTGTCAAAATCCTTTTTGCCGAGTATCACACCAATCGGTTGGTTGTAATCTTTTTTTTCTACCACCCGCACGCCCATTTTCATTGGTAATGCCAGTCTTCTGATCTTTGCGGCTCTTTCATCACTGAAATTATATAGTAAAATCAATTTTCTCATCGTTAAAAACACCTTTCTATTTAATCCGTATCCAGTTTCAGAACCGCCATAAATGCCTCCTGCGGCACTTCCACCGTTCCGAGCTGACGCATACGTTTTTTACCTTCTTTTTGTTTTTCCAGAAGTTTCTTCTTACGGCTGATGTCGCCGCCGTAGCATTTTGCCAGTACGTCTTTACGCATTGCCTTGACTGTTTCACGTGCGATAATCTTTCCTCCAATGCATGCTTGTATCGGCACTTCAAACAACTGACGGGGGATTTTTTCCTTCAATTTTTCCGCCATCTTTCTTGCCCGTCCGTATGCCTTGTCGGCGTGAATAATAAAGGAAAGTGCATCTACCACTTCACCGTTGAGCATAATGTCGAGTTTCACCAGCTTTGACTCCTCATATCCCACCACTTCATAGTCAAAGGAAGCATATCCTCTGGTACGGGATTTGAGTGTATCAAAAAAGTCATAGATAATTTCTGCCAACGGCAATTGATAATGTATATCCACACGGTCGGCATCAATATATTTCATATCCTTAAAGACACCTCGCCTGTCCTGACAAAGCTCCATAATATTGCCGACATATTCAGACGGTGCATAGATATGTGCATCGGTCATTGGTTCTTCGGCTTTGGCAATCAGTCCCGGGTCGGGATAATTGGTAGGGTTGTCGATGGTCTGTGTTTTTCCGTCCGTTGTGGTGATTTTAAAGATAACACTCGGTGCAGTCGTAATCAGATCCAAGTTATATTCACGTTCCAGACGTTCCTGTATAATTTCCATATGAAGCAGTCCAAGAAATCCGCATCTGAAACCGAATCCCAACGCAACCGATGTTTCCGGTTCATAGGTCAGAGAAGCATCATTCAGCTGAAGTTTTTCCAGTGCATCACGCAAATCAGGATATTTAGCACCGTCTGCGGGATAAATGCCGCAGAACACCATCGGCTGAACCGCACGGTAACCGGGCAGAGGTTCTTTTGCGGGATTAGATACAACGGTCACAGTATCACCTACACGTGCATCACTGACAGTTTTGATCGATGCGGCAATATAACCCACCTCACCTGCATAGAGAGCTTCTGTGGGTTCCAGTGTTGTTGCACGCAGAAATCCACATTCAACCACAGAAAATTCCGAACCCGTTGCCATCAGGCGAATGGTATCTCCCTTTTTAAGTGTTCCCTCTTTGACACGGACATAAATAATCACGCCCTTATAACTGTCATAATATGAATCGAATATCAATGCTCTGAGCGGCTGTGAACAGTCCCCCTCCGGAGGCGGAACCAATTTGACAATCTGTTCCATCACATCGTGTATATTCAGTCCGAGTTTTGCCGAAACACAGGGGGCATCATCAGCAGGAAGTCCAATCACATCTTCCACTTCCGCTTTGACACGTTCCGGATCGGCACTCGGCAAGTCAATTTTATTGATTACAGGAACGATCTCAAGTCCTGCATCTAATGCAAGATAAGTATTCGCCAAAGTCTGAGCTTCTATTCCCTGTGATGCATCTACCACAAGAACAGCTCCTTCACAAGCCGCAAGCGAACGTGACACCTCATAATTAAAATCGACATGACCTGGAGTATCGATCAGGTTAAAGATATATTCCTCACCGTCATCTGCCTTATACAAAAGTGTTACCGCATGGGCTTTGATGGTAATTCCTCTTTCCCGTTCCAGATCCATATTATCAAGAAGCTGGTCCTCCATATCTCTTATGGCAACAGACTGAGTCTGTTCCAGAATCCGATCGGCAAGCGTTGATTTACCGTGGTCTATATGTGCAATAATACTAAAATTTCTGATTTTATTTTGGTCAAATGCCATTTTGTCACCCACTTCAAATTTAAAACTAAGCCCATTATACCATATCAACAATATATTTGTAAATCATTACATCATAATTATCCGCAGTATCTGAGCTGAAACTAAAACAAAAACAAGGATTGCCATACTTTTGGTACAGCAGTCCTTGTTTTGATTTTATTTGATCTTCATTAGTTCAGCTTAGTAAGTTCATCAAGGTCGTCATAGTTCTGCGGGTTTTCTATTAGATTAGTGATAGCATCGTCTGTATATTTATGTTTTAAAAGGGGTAAAAAAATTCAACAACTTCATGCTATACTATAATTACTGTTATAAAATTAGTGGGTTGCTCTTCTAGAAAGTGTTTCGCCATCAACAATCCATGTAATATTATCTGGTTCATAGCCTGTCGGATAATTCGTATTGTCATACAACTTATCAACATTAATTCCTGTGCAGTTGTCAATCATAATTGTAATATCGCTATTGTTTGCATCTATAAATGCATTTTCATCATCCGGGTCAGCAAACTGTGCATCAAATGTACAGTTCTTTATTTCTGCGTTTTGATAAAATCTAACAACACCATATGCAGAACTCTTATGGAATGTACAGCCGTCCATTACAACATTGCCCTTTGTACCAAAGCTGTTCCAACCTGTAAAGTCACAGTTCTTAAATGTAAGTGTTCCATTAATAGTGCTGTAATTACAAGCATAAAAACGAGCAGCAAATGTACAATCTTCAAAAGTAGTATCTCCTGTTGCAACTGCCTGATATAAAGCACATGATTCATTTATATTGTCAAATACACAGTTCTTGAATTTTCCTTCGCCCTTGAATTTCAGAACTCTGTCTTTACCGTCCGGCTTTTTGAATGTAACATTGCTTATATCTACGGTATTAGTTTTATCGAAAATATTGCCTGCATCAACGATTGTCTTTTCAGGGCTTACACCTACAATACGAACATTTGATATATCAGCCGGAAGTGTAAATGTACCCTCGCCAAGCGTGATTGTATCACCTTCAGTTGCATTGGCAAGTGCACTATCCAATTCTTCCTGTGTGGAAATCGGTGTAGTCTGTGTATAAGCATATACTGCTGCTTTTGATTCTGTATTGGTATAATCCCCCAAGAACGGTCTTGCCTGAATAGCAAAGCCCTCAAAGGATAAAGCTACATCTGTAAGAAGATTTCCTTCATCATCAAGCATATCCTCATTGACAAGTGCCTTGTCATAAGAAACCTGATTGCCATCAAGAATATTGAATTCTTGCTGTACGGCATTTCCCTCACCGTCAAACTGAGGAGCAATCTTTTTATAATAAACATCTTCATAGCCGTCCAGCTTTTCCCAACCATCAGCCAGTGCATATGTAACAAGACCGTGTGTATTATCTGTTACTTTTACATAAAGAAATGACTCAACCGTATTTGTAATTTTCAAAGTCGGATCCTTTTCCTGAACCGTTCCGGGAATAATGTCATAATCAGCCGGCGTTTCGGAAATTTCCACATTAACCTGTTCGGTTTTAAATTTGTTTTTAACCTCTTCTGTCTGCGACTGAAGATAAGCAAATGTTCCTCCGCCTACGGCAATTGCTGCCGCCATAGCACCGGCGATTGCCGTTACCATCATTTTTTGCTTCTTGCTTTTAATTGTCATTAAAATTACCTCCTGTTTTTTTCTTTTTCATAATTAAGTATATAATAAGGCAAGCAGCTGCATTCAGCAGTACAAGCCAAATCATATCATTGTCACCTGTGTCGGAGTCCGAAATATCTTCGTTATCCGACATCTCTTGCCGCTCTGACGATGCAGACATATCAGGAATCCTTGATTTTTCTGATGGTTCAGACAGCTCTGAATGTTCGGAAATCTCAGACAGCTCAGAATCTTCGGATGGCTTGGAATCCTCCGACGAATCAGAAACATCAGACGGTTCAGACACCTCTGACGGCTCAGAAATCTCCGATGGTTCAGACATCTCCGACGGCTCGGATACCTCTGACGGTTCAGACATCTCCGACGGCTCGGATACCTCTGACGGTTCAGACATCTCCGACGGCTCGGACACCTCTGACGGCTCAGAAACCTCCGACGGTTCAGAAACCTCAGACAGCTCGGATACCTCCGACGGTTCAGATATGTCTGATGAATCACCATATTCAAACTCATTAACACAAAGAGGTGATGTATCCGTTATGTACGCAAGCGTGAAATGATACGGCTGGACAAAAAGCAAGCAAAACATCGAAATCAATAACATCAGAAAAATCGCCGAATATCTTCCGAATTGCTTTTTCATATCCCCTTCACCTCTTCATCACCTTTTTGCAAATGCATTCAATACCCTGCTCAGCCTATATCAACATAGGTAATATCACCTTCAAATCCGAACTGTGCCGCTGCCTGATCAATGGCAGAATCCTTTCCCATTTCCTCTGCCTGTATGGCATAAGTCTGGGTTTTGATGAACTGCTTTTCAGAAGTTTTCTTCAATTCTTCCAGATCTTCGCTTGTCAGCTCTTCCGAAACCTTTACTTTGGTAAATAACGGCTCGAGTACCATATCCTCCGATGCTTCTGAAGCATTCACTTTTGTTTTGTATACATAAAGAGTCTGTCCATCATTTTCTGCCACTTCAAGCCAGTTTTCAGTGTCGACATTCAATGCAAATATATCGGAATGTTTGTTTTCAAGATAAACAAACACATACGCCGGCATACTACCCTTGAGCACAGCAGGTGTAGGGTCTTTGTCAAGTTCAGATCCTGCGGTGAATTTGTAGCTGTTTTTTGTCACTCTGAGACCCGGTATTTTCTTTCCGTTTTTGTCAACGGGTGACTCATCCATTCTTACTTTTATTTCATTGCCTTCAAAAGTATTGACAACTTCATCACTTTTTGAAGAAAGCCACGAAAATGTCGGAATGACCATACAAGTTGAGAGCACGATACTCACCAACGCTCCTGCAAAAATATACTTTAACTTCTTCAATTTTCTAACCTCCGATTGTAAATTATAACTTGGAATCATTGCTCCGAAAACAATTTTGCTCACAATAATATTATTACTTTTTGTTTTCAGGCATTTGTGTTTTTTTCTTTTTGATATATCCTGCTGCTAATTCCAGACCAAACATCAATATCACAAGACATACGATAATGGTTATCACAACAGGTCTGTTTTTTTCAGAAGTCACTATTTCAAATAAACCTCCGATTCCGGGAATTTTAAATTTCACCTTTCCTATCAGGTTATCCCATATCACAGGAGGATCCTCCGTATTATTAGCATCTCCTTTTGTTACAAAAGTACGAGAAGCCGTATCTGTACGTATCACCCTGTGAGTAGCCGGAATCCCCTCCTCATTCATCACAAATGTTATAATATCTCCCTCTGCGATTTCTTTCGGATCAACCTTCTGTACAAAAACCAGCGTATTGACAGGTAATGTGGGCTGCATACTTCCTGTGCGGACATTCAGCAGCGTAAACCCGAAAATCTTTAACACAGTCAAAGATAGACAAATAATGATAAAGAAGGTAAGCATAAACGAAAAAAAGAAATTTGAGATCAACTCAATTTGTTCTTTTTTTTTGTTACTTATTTTTTTGTGACCTGTATTATCCATAAGCTCCTCCGACCATCAAGCATCAACGCAACACTCCTTGTTTCTTGCTTATTTTGAGTACATAATTGACATTATGTACTCAAAATTTACGCAAGATAATCGTAAAAGTCTTACCAAAATATACGAAAAATAAAAATAGACATAACAATTCAGGCTCTGCCAACTATATTTTAAAAATAATAGCTGACAGGGCTGCATTTGTTATGTCATAATCACAAAACAATCAATCTAAAATATTGTTTTAAAAATATATTGACTTTATTGAGTAATAGTGGTATGATTAATATGTAATAAAAATTATATTTTCATTTTTTAACTAATAACGTAATGACATAATGTCAATTATGTTGCTCTGCTAAAATAGCAGGGCATTTTTTATAGAATAAGACACATATTTTCCATACGCTGACGATGTTCCGTACCTGTGGAAATAATATAGATTCTTGTGGTATTGATGCTGCTGTGACCGAGAATGTCGGCAAGTTTGGCAATATCCTTTTCAATGCCATAAAATACCCTTGCAAACAGATGCCGCAGATTATGCGGAAATACCTTACCGGGATTGACATTTGCCGATTGACAAAGTTTTTTCATATCTCTCCAGATATTTGTCCTGCTGACAGGTTTTCCTGTACGTGTAACAAAAATACAGCCCCTTGCAATTTTTTGCTCCGCAGCATAGAGGAGCAGTTTTTTCCGAAGAGCTTTTACGATAAACACCGGTCTGCGTTTGCCTTTACAAAACACCAATGCCTCTCCTTTCTTTACTGCTTCCACTGTGATAAATTTCAACTCGCTTATACGGATACCTGTTCCGCAAATCGTTTGAAGAATAAGATGCAGCCGCTTGTTCCCTTTGCTTTCAGCTGTATGAAGAAGTCGGGTGTATTCTTCTTTTGTCAGTTCTTTGTCCTCCGAGCAAAAAATTTGCCTCTGTTCCTTGATGGACTTGATTTTAAGTTGTTCGTGACCCGCAAAAACAAAAAAGTGATTGAGTGATGCAATCATCGAATTGACACTGCGAATCGCATAGTTGTTTGACAACAAATTTTCTTTATAACTGATGGCTAATTCTTTTGTTACTGTTCCGGTATCAAGATACTTCCAAAATGCTTTGATGTCACGCATATATTTTTCAATCGTATTTCCACTTTTTTCTTCCAACCGGAGATGATTCCTGAACTCGTCGATGATATTTTCGGTAATGATCAATTTCTTCATCTTACTGCCTCCCCATTTTATTTATCGTTATTTTACCCCATCTATTCTTAATAAAACAAAAAACAGAGCAGCATCCCGAAAATCATTTTCCGAGATACTGCTCTGTTTTTATTTCATATTCATTTTTTAAACGAACTGCCCTTTTCTTTTAGTTGGCTTTTGTCTGCTTGTAATGTAATCTTGAGAGGAATCCATTATTTAAGCACAATCGCACTATATGCGGGCATCGATACAGTCTGTCCTTTCACCGAAACTTCTTTGATCTCCTTTGCGGCATTGTCCGAAGAAGATTCTGCCGAAGAACTGCCGAACATACTGTCCAGAGCCGACTGCGATACCTGTTCTACCAGACCGTCACCCGAATCGGCAAGAACATAACCCCTTACCTCATTGATTTTGAAGGAATCCGAGGGAACTTCTACGCTGACACCGCTGTCCGAAAGATTATAAATAACCATAACGCTCGAATCATCGGTCTTTGCAACATAACCAGCCGTTTCATTGGAACCAAGATCAACAGGTGTGATTCTGCCTTTTGCGATTTCGGGATTCTGATTTCTGAGCCTGATGACTCTTTTATAGAAATTCAGCAGAGAATCCTCATCTTTTAAAGCTTCTTCCACCGACTGTGCGGGTTTCTCAACACTCTTTGAGGCACCGGGTACAGACTCAACATATCCTGTATCATCTGTGTTCGACCAGTACATTCCTGTACGTTTGTCGGGGTCGGATTCCGAACCGGTCATTACAATCTCTTCACCGTAATAAATGAACGGATTACCGGGTGAAAGAAGATACAATGCCGCACCCATTTTTCTTGCTGTATTAGTAGTAAGGAATCCTGCACTTCTGCCGGTATCGTGGTTCGAGATAAACGGTGCATTGATCGCATCGGGATTGTTGGCGGTAATATTGCCCTCCCATTTTGCCATAGACTCCACATAATTTTTCACATTCTGGCTGGTAACGGCACTCTTGACACGACCTGAACCGCCCTGATCACCAAAATCAAAATAGCTGTCAATACCTGATTTATAATATTGAGCAATCAATCCGGGGCTGTCAAAACACTCACCGATCATATAAACATCTTCGTTCACAGATTTTGCATAATCGTAAAGCCACTTGATATCCTCAATTGAATCATCATTGCCGGTTGCTTCGTAAAATTTTACAGCATCCAGTCTGAATCCGTCAACACCAAGATCCGTCCAGTATTTCACAATGTTTTCAATTTCTTTTCTGACATTTTCGTTCTGAAGATTCAGGTCCGGCATATCGGCATCAAATTCACATTCATAATACCAATTGTCAAAACCGGCACCTCTCCAACCCGGATCATTTTTATTCTTTTCAAAATGGTAATACTGAGCATATCCGTCTGTTTTGCCGGCTTTTAGCTCTTCAATTGCTTTTTTATACCACTCATTGGTTTTAGAAGAATGATTGATGACCAAATCAATAATGATGTTAATATTACGTTTATGAGCTTCTTCGGTGAGTTTTTTGAAATCATCGTTGGTGCCGTAAAGTTTGTCAACGGTCATATAATCGGTAATATTATATTTGTGATAAGATGGTGACTGCATAATCGGCATCAGCCATATCCCCTCAATGCCGAGATCATCAGAAGTCGATGTATCGCCGTCATTCAGGTAATCGAGTTTGGCAGTAATACCGTTCAGATCACCTACGCCGTCGCCGTTGCTGTCATAAAAAGAGTAGGGAAATATTTCATAAAATACTCTGTATTTGTCTTTTGAAGCCTCGTAATCAAGCTTAAATCCTCCGTCTTCCGGCACTGCAAGAGAACCGTCCGCCAAACTTGACTGTGCAGAGGAGGCACTTTCCGAAGCGGCTGTGACGGAATTGGAAGAAGTATTTTGAGCCGGTGTTTCCGAACCGCTGCAGCCTGAAAGCACTGCCGAAGCTGCCATTGCACATACAAGAGCCAAAGAAACTGTCTTTTTCGCTTTCATTTGAATTCTCCTTTGATAAAGATAAAGCAGGGAGCAAATGCATCCCTGCTTTTTTGTTGGGTAAATCAGCCTTTTACCGCACCGCCTGTTACGCCGGCAACATAATATCTCTGCATAATAACAAAGAGAATTGTAATCGGAATTGCGATCAGAACCGCACCGGCACAGAATGTTGTGAAGTAATCGCTGATAGTCTGGTTACCGAGCATACTGTAAAGACCGCAGGCAACCGTATAGTTCATCTGATTATCTTTCATAAAGTAACTTACAAAAATGTAGTCTGTCCAGGGACCGATAAAGGTTGTAAGAGCCGTATAAACGATAATCGGTTTTGAAAGCGGAAGTATGATCTGCCAGAAGATCTGGTTTCTTGTTGCACCGTCAATCTTTGCAGCTTCATCAAGTGATCTCGGAATCGTATCGAAGAAGCCCTTTGATACCTGATAGCCAAGACCTGCACCTGCTGAATAAACGATAACAAGAGCAAAGAGCTGCTGTTTCAGACCAAGGATTTCCATAATGTTGTAAGTAGCAGCCATTGACATAAAGCCCGGGAACATACCGAGAATCAGTCCAAGGTTAAGGAATGTTTTTCTGGACTTAAAACGGAGACGGCTGAGTGCATAGCTGACCATCAGAATGAACAATGTGGAAATAATACAAGAGAAAATAGCAATAACCAATGTATTGATAAACCACTGTGCAAAGGGGAAACGCATTTCGCTCCAAGCAAGAGCATTTCCCTGATCATCATATTCAACAAAAAGTCTTATATAGTTATCAAATGTCCACTGTTTGGGGAAGAAATACGATGTAGAAATACCGGGTTCTCCTCTGAGTGACTGTATTACCAGCCACACAATCGGGAAGATCCAGATAACAACCATAATGGCAAGTATCACGTAAACGAGGGTATTGATCGCTTTTCTTCTTGCAGCATAACCTGTCTGCATATCGGATGAAGATTTTGTATTTGTCATGAGAATTCCTCCTCGTTCTTTGATGCTTTAGACATATTGAATGTAATAAGAGAACCGAGAGCACAGATGATAAATACCAGAATACCGATAACGGAAGCAAGGTTGAAGTCTGAGCTGTTAACGGTCAACTTATACAGCCATGTTACAAGAAGGTCAGTCTGACCTGCCTGATAGTAGTTCGAGGGGCTTGGTCCACCGCCTGTGAGGAAGAAGATAACGTTAAAGTTATTGATATTACCAACAAATGTAGTAATCAGATAAGGTGTGGTTACAAAGAATATGTACGGGAAAGTGATCTTGGTGAACTGCTGGAACGCATTTGCACCGTCGATACGTGCACTTTCGTAAAGGTCTTCGGGAATATTCATCAAAAGACCCGAAGAAATAAGCATTGTATAAGGAATACCAACCCACATATTAACGATAATAACAACCACTCTTGCCCACATAAAGTCATCGAGGAACGGGAAGCTGGTACCGAGCATACCGTTAATACCTGTGTTTGTACCGAGAAGGAGTCTCATAAGGAGAAGGGTTACGAACTGCGGAACAGCAGCGGTAACAACGAACATTGTTCTCCAGAAGCCTTTTGCCTTAATGCCTTTCTTATTGATAAGAAGTGCCAGAATAATACCAAAGATATAGTTGGTGAATGTTGCGAAAACAGCCCATACCAGTGTCCATACAAGGATCTTGCCGAATGTTTCCGATTTCATCGGGTTGGAATAGAAAATATCAGCAAAGTTCTGGAATCCTACCCATCTGTACAGAGATCCGGGCGGCTGATGTTCTTTATCATAGTTGGTAAATGCCATAAATATTGTAAAGATGATTGGCAGAACCGTAAAGAGCATAAGCAGAAGAACCGGAAGTGTCAGAAGTGTTACATGGAAACGTTCATCAAGGAAAGTTTTCATTTCAGCAATGAAGCCTATCGGCTTTTTGCCTGCTTTAATCGTCTGCTGAGTAGCGAATGCACTCTTTGTATTGGCAATATAAACAGCGAAGAATGCAATCGTAATAATCATGGTCAGAACCGAATACAGAAGAACCTGGTTCGAGTTATCGAGTGTATCACGGTTCGAGATCGTCGGAACACCCAACAGGTTAGTGGTAGTGATAGCACGCTGGCTGCCGATAACACCGTCTGCCATTGTTCCCGCATCATCAAGCTGAACGCCTACGCTGTACAGCTTTGACAGGTAATTCATACCAAAAACTGCCATAAAGTAAAAATACGCAATTTCAGTAGCGAGGAAAATAATACCTTTTCCAATTTGTTTATGGAAAACGTTTCCTGCACCCATGATAATAAAAGACAGTTTGGTACCAATATCACCCTGAGCAAAACGCTGTGCGTAATTCTTAATGCCTGTGCCTACAAATACGAAGAACTTCTTTATGTAATAAGCAATGATACGGAACAAATTTCCGATTGCTCCCGGTATACCGGTAAAGAAACTCTTGATTTTATAAGCGGCACGCTGTCCTTTGGTCATCTGGACATAATCAAGATAATCCATTCATATACATCTCCTTTGTAAAAGTATTTGCCGTCAAATATGAGTAGCCTGCATTCATTAACACAAGCTACTCATATCCAATTCAAACTAAGCTAAACGAAATCAATTGATGCAGATTTCGGTCGGATTAGCCTTCCATCTGAGTAACAAGGTTTTTCAGCTTCGTTTCGAGATCCGAATCCGAAATCTTACCCTTAGCTGTTACAATTTCACCGCCGAAACCGCCGATGTTGGAAGCCCAGTATTTACCGCCTACGCTGCTGCCCTGCGGATGAGCATACGGACGCTGTGCATCAATTGCTTTCAGAGCCGGATCATCCTTAACTTTTTCATTTTCAAGAGCAGTGTTATTGGTAGGAATCAAACCTCTTGTTTCATAACGTTTAAGCTGTGTATTGTTTTCTTTGTCACCTGTTGAGAGATAATAAGCGAGAGCCTGAGCGGTTGTCGGATATTTGGAGAATGCATTAACACCGATGATCTTGTAGCCGCCGAAGGAATGCAGCTGTTTCTCTTCGCCGTCCATCAGTACGGTCGGAAGCTTAGCAGCACCTACGTTGTCCTCGCCAATAGCAGTCTTGATAGCCGGACCCATCCATGTTCCGATAACAGCTGCTGCAAACTTACCGTCTGCAAAGCCCTGCTGTACTGTTGCGTTTTCACCTGAAGAACCTGCTGTACCTACAAAACCGTTGTCAACACTTTCAGCCAGGTGGCACATTGCCTTAGCAGCACTCAAACCCTCAGGAGTGTTGTAAGTAGCGGTCTGTTTACCGTCCTTATATTCTACGGTACAGCCTGCTGTGAAGAAGAATGCGGTATTATACCAACCGTTGCCAAGACTGTAAAATACACTCTTGTTGTTTTCTTTTGCTTTTGCGATCATTTTGTCAAACGAAGCGATGTCATCTTCGCTGAACACGGTCTTATCATAATAGAGGAAGTAGCCGTTATCCGATGTCTTCGGGAATGCATAAGGCGTACCGTCCTTAGAGCAAACTTCAACGGAGTCTGCGGTATTGTTTTTAATTACGTTTGCATTGAAGAGATCTGCAACCTTTGCAACTGCTTTTGCTTCAACAAGTGAGGACAGCTGGTCATCAGCAAAGTTAAATACATCGGCACCGTCTTTCGGTGATTCAATAATCTTACCGCCGGCAGAGTCTTCACCGATTGCACCTGTTGCCTGAATATTGATCTCGTATCTGCTGTCTGCATACTTGTCTTTAAATTCTTTGATCAATGTCTTCTCAAACTGAAGGTCGTCACCTGAGCACCAGAGCTTCATTGAGATTTTGCCGCCTGTTGCTTCTGCTTCCTGAGCAATAGCGTCTTTAATTTGTTTCTGAATTTCTTCACTGTCGAGATCCACTGCATCAGCCGATGCAGAAGCATCTGTTGATGTGTCTGTGGAGGCTGTGGTTGCTCCGCCGCCTGTACTTGCGGTGCTGCCGCTGCTGCTGCCGCCGCAGCCTGCGAGTGCCGATGCTGCCATCATTGCCGTAAGTACCAAAGCCACAGCTCTTTTAGAATTACTTGCCATAGTTAAAGTTCCCTCTTTCATAAAAATTTAAAATTTGGTTTGTCTGCACGTCCGTGCCAAAAGGCATCCGAATGTTGACTGCGGTTAATTGCAGGCACAATTAACCCACATTCTTTTGCCGCTGTACTAATCATATCATAGGATTGTGTTTATTTCAACGTCTTATCGGTAATTTTATTCATATTAATAAAATTACCGAATTACATTTATGCATTTTAACAACATAATATTGTCTTTTTTACCTTTATTACAAATATCAATAAAATTTTTTATGCAATTTGCTACAATATTTTCTGTCAATTCTGACGAATAACACTCTCCAAAAATTGAACAAATTATTTCCTTCCTGTAAATTTTTTAAATTTTAATCGTCATTTTAACCAATCCATTCTTTTTATTTTCTATTTTTAATACAAATTACACAAAGTAAAATTTTTGACTTTTTTGTACTCTTTGTATAACATTTCACCGTATCTTTTGTGCAATCATTTTAATTTTTTCGGCATACACCAATCATACTAAAACCACACTCTGCACACAGCCGTAATCAACATGATGACCCCCGAAACCAATACAAATACTTTTTCATTGGCAAATTTTATTTTCCGCAAGCTCTTTGCGAATCGTTCACCGCAGCACAGAAATATTACTTGAAAAAGACCGCACAGCACAGGCACTAAAAATGCCGCCGCACCGCTTACTCCTGCTCCGATGCCTGTGGCAAAGGAATCTGCCGACAATGCCAACCCTATCAGCACAGCCTCTTTGCTGTCTATGCCCGAAGATTTGTCCATATCACATTCAATGGGATTTTTCAGAATTTCCGCCGATATTCCCAATCCTCTCTTTTTTGGGGACGGTTTTGTTTTGGCAAACGCTCCTCTTATCACATAAATGCCGACTGCTGCCAAAAGAAGTGCACTCAATATCCTTCCCGTTTCCTCCGACAAAAACATTCCCAAAAATACGCCGCATACAACCGCTGCACCCGTTATGGTTACAGAAACCAACGCTATGATCAGTTTGGCAAAGGCCGGTGTTCTGATGCCCGCAAAACCGCACGATATGCCTATTCCGAGTGCATCTATACTCAACGCTGCCGACAGCGGCAAAATTTCAATCCAGGTCAAGCACTCTCACCTCAACATTTTATACTATTTTCATAGTATGCCGAACAGGTCAATTGTGCTTACCTATGCATATTTCTGATGCTGAGACGATATATTTTAAAGAAAAATATGGAAGGGTGAATCACTATGGACTGGCACAGTATTTCCTATACCAAAACCGCTGCCGAACTCAAAACAGATATTGTCAACGGTCTTACTTCCGCAGAAGCCGCCAAACGTCTGAAAAAATACGGAAGAAATGTTCTTACCCAAAAAAAGCAAAAAGGTGTCCTGCTGAAATTTTTCTCTCAATTCAGTGATTTCACCGTACTTATTCTGCTTGCCGCTGCGGCAGTGTCCTTTGCAGCGGCATTGATCGAAGAAAACGGCGATTTTATCGACCCGGTGATGATTCTGCTGATCGTTGTCACCAATGCAGTCATAGGAACTGTACAAGAATGTCGTGCAGAACACGCCATTGATGCCTTAAAAAAACTCTCCGCCCCTCATTCCCACGTCATACGGAACGGCAGAAAAATATCCGTGCCGTCCGAAGAACTTGTTCCGGGCGATATTATCACAGTTGATACAGGTGATATGGTGTGTGCCGATGCACGCTTATGCGAATCCGCTGTTCTGAAAGCAGAAGAAGCCGCCCTTACAGGTGAATCTCTTCCCAGTGAAAAACAAGCCGACATTTTGCTGAACAATCAGACACAGCCTGCCGACCGCAAAAATATGCTCTATTCCTCCACCTACATCACATCAGGTCACGCCAAAGCCATCGTAACTGCCACAGCGATGAATACACAGGTGGGAAAAATCGCTTCTATGATAGACAGTGAAGAAAGTCCTCAGACACCTTTGCAGAAAAGTCTTGCTAAAACCGGAAAAACGCTTGGCATATGTGCGTTAATCATCTGTGCTGTCATATTTGTTCTCGGGCTTTTTCAAAAGATTCCTCCGCTCGATATGTTTATGATCTCTATCAGTTTGGCAGTGGCAGCAATTCCTGAGGGAATGCCTGCCGTTGTTACGATTGTTTTGGCTCTGGGTGTACGCAAAATGGCACTTCACCGTGCTATCGTCCGTCATCTGCCTGCTGTTGAAACACTGGGCAGTGCCAATGTCATCTGTTCGGACAAAACAGGTACTCTCACCCAGAACCGAATGACCGTGATGCATATCTCGTCCTACAACGGCAAAACCGCCTCCTTATCGGCAGAAGAAAATTTTATTCTTACCAATGCCGCCCTTTGCTGCAACAGTAAACTCATACAATCGGGCAAAGACTTCAAAGCTGACGGCGATCCCACAGAAGCCGCCATTATCATAGCCGCTGCAAAATCAGGCATCCGTGAAACAAGCTATTCCGATCAGTATCGGCGAGCAGCGGAATATCCCTTTGATTCCGAACGAAAGCTGATGACAACCGTCTGCAAAGCCAAAAACGGCGGCTTCCGTATCATCACCAAAGGTGCGGTAGATATGCTGCTCCCGAAATGTTCCCATTGCCGCACTGCATCGGGCAATATAGCGATTGCCTCTGCGAAGTCCCGTATCATCGCCGAAAATAATACCCTTGCCAATCAGGCAATGCGTGTTATCGCCGTTGCTTATAAAGATACTTCCCAACCACCCGAGAGTATGGAAGAAGCAGAAAACAATCTCATATTCTGCGGACTGATCGGTATGATCGACCCGCCCCGTCCCCAAGCCAAAACCGCTGTGGCAATGTGCAGAAAAGCAGGTATTAAAACCGTGATGATCACCGGCGACCATATTGCCACCGCCAAAGCCATTGCCGAACAGCTCGGAATTTATCGCAGCGGCGACAAAGCCGTCACCGGTGCGGAACTTGATGCCATAACGGACAGCGAACTCAGAAAACACATTTCTTCTTACTCTGTATTTGCACGTGTATCTCCCGAACACAAAATGCGTATTGTAAAAGCCTTTCAGCACAACGGTTCGGTTGTTGCGATGACGGGTGACGGTGTAAATGATGCCCCTGCTCTGCGATGTGCGGATATAGGCTGCTCAATGGGCATCAGCGGAACAGATGCTGCTAAAAATGCCTCCGATATGATTCTTACCGATGATAATTTTTCAACCATTGTAGAAGCCGTTGAACAGGGACGGGGCATTTTTGAAAATATACGCCGCACTATACATTTTCTTCTCTCCAGTAATATCGGGGAAATTCTTACCGTATTATCGGCATTTCTGATGCGGCTGCCGTCACCGCTGCTGGCGATACAGCTTTTATGGATCAACTTAGTCACAGATTCACTTCCGGCACTTGCATTGGGGGTTGAACCCACCGACCCGGATATAATGGACAAAGCCCCCCTGCACAGCAAAAAAGGCATATTCGGACAACAAGGTATCAGAAATATCATTATTGAGGGCTGTTTTATCGGAGCACTGTCATTTCTTGCCTATACCATCGGCAGAGTTTTTTTCGATGCTGCCGGAGAACCCGTCACAGGCAGAACAATGACCTTTGCCGTTCTCAGTCTGAGCCAGCTGGTACATTCCTTTAATCTAAGAAGTGAACATTCTCTTTTCAAAACCGGTATTTTCGGCAACCTGAAACTGGTAGGAGCATTTGCAGCAGGCTTGATAATGCAGGTTTCGGTTATCTCTGTACCGTTTCTTTCTTCTATTTTCAAAACTGTTCCCCTTTCTCTCTCCCAATGGCTGATTGTATTCGGACTGTCGCTGATTCCTCTGATCGTGGCAGAAACCGAAAAAAAATTCTCTGCCGGAAAGTCATACCAATAACAGACCCTCAACATTTTGCAAAGACGTATCCGAAACTCCAAACCCGCCGGAACTGCTGTCCGGCATTGAGAGTTTTCAGAGCAAAAAAAGTCTTTTTGACAAGGATTAGGCCGCTGTCAAAAAGACTTTTTTCTTATTACATATCTTCGCCTGCATCAGACGTTTCATCACTTTCCGATATTCGTATTTTCCTGTCATAGATATATGTAACCACAAGAACAACCAGCATTAATGCGGAGATTCCTCTGAACACCCAGCCGTAAACCCCGCTCATCAAATCAATCTGAACCATCTGATTAATCAGCCACCATATGCCCATAATTACAAAATATCCGCTGAGGACATAAACCACCTTGCCCTCACCTCTGAATCTGACAAAAAGGAGTATCGCAATCAGAAACCATAAACCGCTGTATACATATCCCATTTACAAAACCTCCGTTAATCCCTGCCGCTGATATTCTTTTTGTTGGTGTTAGTTTTTTTACCCGACAAAAAGAATACACTCACAACAAAATAAATACCCAGAACAATCAAACCGATATAATGTATCATTTCCATAAAAACATTATCGGGCATAATTTGTCTGAATATATAATCAAGCATTATCCAGATTCCTTCAAAGATAAACGCCAGAGCAACCGGTCTGTAATGCTGAAATCCCCTCAATCTCGGTGTGTACATAATTGTTGCGGCAATTATGCAGACAACAGCCGAAATAATAGCCAATAACATAATCTCGCTTCCTCCATTGCCTTACTGCCTTATTGAACATATACTATTATACTCATACACACCGTAAATTGCAAGTATTGAATGACAATAAATTACGGCAGACAGTCAAAAAAACCGACACTTTTATTTCACTTAACAAGTGACCTGTTATAAACTGATATGGCTTCCGCAGCATTTCTTTTAATTTCCGATTGCAGCAAAGCAAGATTATCAAACTTTTTCTCGGGACGGATAAATTGCAGAAGCCGTATATCCAAAATTTCTCCGTAAAGGTCTTTACCTTTATAGTCTGGCATCCACGTTTCAATCAGTATCTGATCGGAACCCACCGTAGGTTTGACGCCTATATCCGTCACACCGCAGTAACTTGTTTTTCCCACTGTAACACAGCTTGCATAAGCACCAAAAGGAGGTATGATCAATCCTTCGGGAAATTGCTGATTCAGTGTCGGAATCCCTATGGTACGTCCGAGCTGCCTGCCGTGAATCACCGGCAGTCTGAATCCGTACAAGCGACCAAGCATTTTGTTGGCATCGACAATATTGCCCGATGCAACAGCATTTCGGATTCGGGTAGAGCTGACAGGCGTATCGTCATAGCTGATTCTATGCTGTGCCGTAACACTGATATGATACTTAGAACACAGTTCGCTCAGCGTACTTCCGCTGCCCTTTCCTCCCCTGCCGAAATGATAGTTGAATCCGCAGACAGCGTGACGGGCATTGAAACAGCCCGCCAAAATATCTTTGACAAAATCTTCGGCGGTGATATGCATAATTTCTCTGAAATCGGGAATATAGACCATTTCCACACCCAATTCTTCAAAAGCCGCCAATTTTTCTTCCAATGTTGTAATCTGTCCGACCTTTTCACCGCTGAGAACAGATCTCGGTATCTGTTTGGTGGTAAATACCGCAGGAACAAGTCCATGCTGACGTGCATAACTGACAGCCTCCGAGATAACGCTCCTATGACCGCAGTGAACACCGTCAAAAAAGCCGAGTGCCATAGAACTCGGTTGGTCCGAATGTATCAGTGTATCGATTATTTTCATATCCAATCAACTTTCTGCCACAAATCTTTTTCTTACGGAAAGTTCATTTTTTTCCGTATTGATAATTCCCAGTCCCATAAAGACATTATTTTCTCCGTAAACACGGTACAGCATACCGTCCACTGCCTGATCGGTTATTTTCAGCCGTGACAGCATCAGCCCTCCGCCGTTTCCGAAACGAACCGTTTGTGCTGCTGTGATTCTGACACTCGGATATGCTCCGAATACCGTATCTGTGGGACGGATATACTGCTGAAAATCATTGTCCGCTGCTGCCTTTTTCAGTTCATCAAGGCTGACAGCGTCACTCAGATCATAACCGCAGGCACGTGTTCTTCTGAGCGAGGTCATCACACAGCCGCAGCCGAAAACTTTTCCTATATCGTCACATATTACTCTCACATAAGTTCCTTTGGAGCAGGCGATCGCCAATTCCCCCGACTGTGTTGTTTCGTCAAAACAGAGCAATTCCAATCGGCTGACAGATACTTTGCGGGCTTCTCTTTCTGTTTCTATTCCTTTTCTTGCCAGTTCGTACAAACGAACCCCATCTTTTGATACTGCCGAATACATAGGCGGTATCTGCATAATATCACCGCAAAACTGCGGCAGTACCGCCCGGAGCTGTTCCGTTCCGATATGGCTTTCACAGCGTTTCAGAACCTTGCCTGTAATGTCGAGTGTATCTGTGGCAACGCCAAGTGTAAATGCTGCCACGTACTCCTTATCCGTGTCGGGCAGCAGGCTCTGGGCTTTAGTAGCACAGCCGAGCAATATCGGAAGAACTCCCGTTGCCATCGGGTCAAGCGTTCCTGTATGACCGATTTTTCTTTCGTGCAGCGTTTTTCTCACAACGGCAACAACATCAAAAGACGTAAAATCGGCAGGCTTATCAATAATCACAATTCCGTTCATAGTTCACCTTTCAGAGCCTTTCGGGCAGCATCCACCAAGCGTTGTTTTGCTTCTTCATACGGAGCATTGATGACACAGCCTGCTGCTGCCTTGTGTCCGCCTCCGCCGAAACAACGGCAAATTCCTGAAACATCCACATCACCTGCACTCCTGCATGATACTTTAAAGACACCGCTGTCCTTTTCGTTCAGTGTCAATCCGATTTTGACACCCTCTATCTGACGGGGAAGTCCTGCGATGCCGTCCGTATCATCATCGGCTGCACCTGATTTTTGCATCATTTCTTTGGTAATACATACAGCGGCAATTTTGTCCTCTTCAAAAAATTCAAGTGAATCCAGCACCAATCTTTCAATTTCCAGTCTTTGGCGGGATTTGGTATCAAACATAATCCTGTTGATATAAGCACTATCGGCACCCTTATCGATCATATCGGCAGCAATTCTGTATGACTGTGAGCTTGCGTTAGAGTATTTAAAGCAGCCTGTATCGGTGCTGATACCCGTAAATATAGCATTGGCAATATCCTGATCAATTTCAACACCGGCAAGTTCGATGATTTTAGCGATAATTTCGGCACAAGCCCCGCTTTTCCCGTCAACATAGCCCTCTTTCGCAAAACCCGTATTAGAAAAATGATGGTCAATACAAAGATCCACCCGATCCTGATAGACTGCTGTTTTCTCTCCGAAAAGCTGGGTATCTGCTATATCGACTGTCATAATAAAGGCAGGTTCAAATTCCTGAGGAGGCAGCTTGGAAGTAATATATTCATATTTTGAGGGTATAGGGTCACTGCATACAGGCATACAATTTTTCCCGAGTTTTCTCAATGCCATACAAATACCGTAGGCACAGCCGACCGCATCGCCGTCGGGAGATTTATGCATCAGAACCAAAATATTATCTTTTTGTTGCAGGAGCAACGCAATTTCTTGTAAAGTCAGCTCTTTCATTGTTTTCCTCCGAGATTTCAACCAGCCCACAGGCTTATTTCATTAGTTTTTACTATATAATGAATTTGATATTTTGTCAAGACGGGTGAGAAAGCCGCTCCGTCAGATTTTTTCATTGATAATGTCCGCTATAAAATTCTGGGAGCGTCTTCCCTCGGGAATCGGCATCACGGGAAAAGCGTGATTCATTTTATGGGCAATCAACAGGTTGTAGTCGATTTTTTGTTGATGCAGCAATTTAGAAAACCGCATCACTTCGGGATAAAAAAGTTCTCTTGTTCCCACAAGCATTGTTATTTTGCCCAAGCCTTCGTGATCGCCGTAAATAGGACTGACATACGGCATAATCCTGTCATCTTTGCCGCCTGCCCAGATCTGTCCCATTTTTCTCAGTCCCCACACAGCAAGCAGCGGGTCTTTCTTTTCATATTTTTCCATTGATTTGTTGCTCATCGTGACATCAAGCCACGGCGAGATCAGGATAATATTTTTCGGCTGCGGCAGATCAAAATCTTTCAACCATAAAGCAAATCCCAAGGCGATGCCTCCGCCTGCCGAATCTCCCATCAGCGTGACGCTTTCGGGAGGGGCGGTTTTCAGTATGTCCGAGTACAGTTTATCGACAAGAGGATAGACATCTTTAAAATGATATGCCGGTATTCTCGGGTAAATCGGAAAATACACACGGGCACCCGTTTTTTTGGCTATATTATCCACCGCCTTAAAATGCAGCAGCATCGGCGGATAGACATAGGCTCCTCCGTGAAAATACAGGATAATATGATTGGCATCTTCATTTCCCCACACAAAAGTCTGCATTTTGTCATTGATATAAAATTCCTCTACGTTCCGCCGTATAATTTTTTCGGGGTTCGGAAACGGCTTTTCGTAATTTTTTTCAGCTTCCTCCATCTGTTTCTGAAATTCTTCCTCCGACATTTCTTTGAATTTTCTTTTATTGCCGGAAATTCTGATAATGCGTTCCACTTCTTTTGCTCTGATGGAACGTTTCTTCCACTCTGTTATCATCATTCGCAGTCCCTTTCCTGTTTTTTGTCCGGATATGGAATACTATCATTATTATAGTAAAACAGAAAGATATTTTCAACCAAATAATTTTTAGCAGCGGTTGACATCTCCCAAACAAAATGATAGAATGTTAGCACGCTAACAATTAGCATACTAACATTTTAAAGGAGGGAGTACTGTTGCAGAAAGAAAAGTTTCTGGGCATCGAAATCAGTAAAGTCAATAATATGTTAGGAAGACATATTATTAAGGAAAGTACAAAAAGAAAATTTTATGAAGCCACCAATAAAAATGGCTGGATCATCGCTTATCTTGCCGAAAACAATGACAAAGAAATTTTTCAGCGTGACATCGAGGAACAGTTTTCTATCAGACGTTCCACTGTTTCCAATATCGTACAGCTGATGGAAAAAAAAGGCTATATTCAGCGGGAAAGCGTCCCTTATGATGCACGCCTGAAAAAATTGACACTGACTCCAAAAGCAGAAAAAATCTACTCTTTTATGCTGGATGACATCAAAGATTACGAAAACAAAATGCGTCAGGGTATCAGTGATGAAGAACTGACCGTATTTTTTAATGTTCTTCAAAAAATCCAAAAGAATATTGATGACAAAGGAGGAAACAAATCATGATCAAAACTCTGGCAAAGTGTATAAGGGAATACAAATTCCCCTCGATCATCACACCGATTCTGATTATCGCTGAAGTCATTATGGAGGTTCTGATTCCTTACTATATGGCAGACCTGATTGACAAAGGTTTTCAAAACGGAAACAACGTAGATATGGATTACATATGGAAAATCGGTCTGGTACTGGTAGTGCTTGCCCTTGTATCTTTGACATTTGCAGCTCTGGCAGGCAGATTCGCCGCAATTGCTTCGGCAGGTCTTGCTAAAAACCTGCGTCACGATATGTTTCACAAAATTCAGGATTTTTCCTTTTCTAACATTGACAAATTCTCTACTTCCAGTCTTGTGACAAGAATGACGACCGATGTTACCAATATTCAGAATTCCTATCAGATGATACTTCGTATGGCGTTCCGGGCACCCTGCACAATGATTTTCGCAATGGTAATGTCCTTTCGGGTCAATGCCTCTTTATCGTGGATTTTTGTGATATTCCTGCCGGTGATTGCCGTTGCATTGTTCATCATTATGAAAAAGGCTCATCCGATTTTCAGAAGAGTTTTCAAAAAATACGATAAACTCAATAATGTGGTTCAGGAAAACCTTCACGGCATCAGGGTGGTCAAATCCTTTGTACGTGAAGATTATGAGAACAAAAAGTTCAGAAATATTTCAAAAGAAATCTATGAAGATTTCAGCAAGGCCGAAAAAACCGTTGCCTTTAATATGCCTGTTATGCAGCTTTGTGTGTATGCCTGTATTCTTCTTATCTCCTGGTTTGCTGCAAAATTCATCGTATTCGGCGATATGACGACCGGTGAACTGACCAGTATGTTTACCTACATTATGCAGATACTGATGAGCCTGATGTTTGTGGCTGTGATCATGATTATGGTCATTATGTCAAAAGCCTCAGGCGACCGTATTGCCGAAGTTCTGAATGAAGTTCCCGACCTCGCTAATTCCGATGACCCCTGCAAAGAGGTGGAAGACGGAAGTATTCGCTTTGACAATGTCAACTTCAGCTATGCAAAAGACAAAAACAAACTCTGTCTGAAAGACATCAATCTTAGCATCAAATCAGGTGAAACCATCGGCATTATCGGAGGAACAGGTTCTTCAAAATCCACGTTTGTCCAGTTGATTCCCCGTCTTTACGACACAACGGAGGGTACCGTCTATGTCGGCGGCAGGGACGTAAAAGAGTATGATTTGGAAACGCTGCGTGACAATGTGGCAATGGTTCTGCAAAAGAATGTACTGTTTTCAGGTACTATTAAAGAAAATCTCCGCTGGGGCAATGAAAATGCAAGCGATGAAGAACTCGTCAAAGCCTGCCAACTTGCCTGTGCCGATGATTTTATCCGGAGAATGCCCGACCAATACGATACCTATATCGAACAGGGAGGTACCAACGTTTCAGGAGGACAACGTCAGCGTCTGTGTATTGCAAGGGCTTTGCTCAAATCTCCGAAAATACTCATTCTGGACGACTCCACCAGTGCCGTCGATACCAAAACCGATGCTCTGATACGAAAAGCCTTCCTCGAACAGATACCCGATACCACAAAAATCATTATTGCACAGCGTATTTTCTCTGTTCAGGATGCCGACAAAATCATTGTACTGGACGGCGGTACCGTCAACCAGATAGGAACTCACGAAGAACTTCTTCAATCTAATGAAATTTATCAGGAAGTATACTATTCTCAGCAGAAAGGAAGTGCTGATCATGGCTAAGAAGTCCGGAACGATCCCCAAAAACAGCACGGCAGCACCGCCCAAGATGCCGGCAAGACCCAAAGGCAATCCTGTAAAAACAATCAAACGGCTGATGAAATATATCGGTGCCTATAAGGGCAGATTTGTCATTGTGCTTTTCTGCATACTTTTCAGTGCCGGTGCAGGAGTGGTCAGTTCTTTATTTATCCAGATACTGATCGACAACTATATTACTCCTCTTCTTGTGGCAGATAATAAAGATTTCAGCGGACTGCTGACACTTACCATCACGATGGCAGTCATACTGGTTCTGGGAGCACTGGCTACTTTCTTGTACAACTGGCTGATGGTCGGCATTTCACAGGGAATCCAGAAAAAAATCCGTGACGAAATGTTTGAACATATGCAGACACTCCCCGTAAAATATTTCGACACACATACACACGGCGATATTATGAGCCGCTATACCAACGATACAGATACACTCCGACAAATGCTTTCTATGAGCATACCGCAGATGTTCTCGTCCGTAATGACGATTATTGCTGTTTTCTTTGCAATGATCACACTGAATTTTTTCCTTACATTGTTTGTGCTTCTCTTTGTTGTCGTGATAATGTTTATCACCAAAACAATCGCCGGAAAAAGTGCTGTCTATTTCATTAAACAGCAAAAAGAACTCGGCAGCGTGAACGGATTTATCGAAGAAATGATTAACGGTCAGAAAGTCATCAAGGTATTTTGTCATGAAGAAAAAGCCAAAGAAGAATTTGACCGGAAAAACGAAGAACTCTGCAAAAGTGCTACCAATGCACACACCTTTGCCAATATATTGATGCCGATTATGAACAACCTGGGAAATATACAATATGTTCTGATTGCCATTGTAGGTGCTTTATTGTCCATTTCCGGAATCAGTGCCGTATCACTCGGAACAGTGGTATCATTTCTGACGTTATCCAAAAACTTCACCCGACCAATCGGCGAAATTTCCAACCAGCTGAATTCCGTGATTATGGCTTTGGCAGGTGCGGAACGCATTTTCAACCTGATGGACGAAGAAAGCGAACAGGACAATGGCTATGTCACTCTTGTCAATGCAAAATATGACAGCAGCGACAAGCTCATCGAAACCGAAGAACGCACAGAAATGTGGGCATGGAAACACCCTCACGGCGACGGCAGCGTTACCTATACCAAACTGTGCGGCGAAGTGGTGCTGGACGGCGTAGATTTCGGCTATGAACCGGATAAATTAGTGCTGCACGACATAGAACTGTATGCTAAACCGGGGCAAAAAGTTGCCTTTGTGGGTGCTACCGGTGCCGGCAAAACCACCATCACCAACCTGATTAACCGTTTTTATGATATTGATGACGGCAAAATCCGATATGACGGAATTAATATCAATAAAATTAAAAAGACAGATCTGCGGCGTTCACTCGGTATTGTTCTCCAAGACGTACATCTTTTCACGGGTACAGTAATGGAGAACATTCGCTACGGAAAGCTGGACGCAACCGACGAAGAATGTATGGCGGCGGCACAGCTTGCCAATGCACACGACTTTATCACACGTCTTCCGGACGGCTACAATACCGTGATCACCGGTGACGGAGGTCAGCTTTCACAGGGGCAGTGCCAGCTGATTTCAATCGCCCGTGCTGCTGTTGCCGATCCTCCCGTTATGATTATGGACGAAGCAACATCAAGCATTGATACAAGAACCGAAGCTTTGGTACAAAAAGGTATGGACGGACTGATGTACGGCAGAACCGTGTTTGTGATTGCCCACAGACTTTCCACCGTTCAGAACTCCGATGTCATTATGGTACTTGAACTCGGCAAAATCATCGAACGAGGCACGCATGAACAACTGATTGAACGCAAAGGAAAATATTATCAGCTTTATACCGGTGCCTTTGAACTTTCCTGATACGATGTCAACACCATAGAAACGTCCTTTTGTCCGAACGATTAAGAAATTTCTTTTTTATCAATACAATATTGTAAAATCATTGCATTGACACAATAACAAACGAAAGTATATAATGAGGTTGGCAATTATACAGATTGCCAACTTTTTTATTTTTGATAATGAAAGGATTTGACAGGATGTTTCCATATCTCAATATTTTAGGCAAACAGATTCCTACCTATGGCATCTGCGTTCTTTTTGGAATCACATTTGCGGCACTGTTAGTGTACTTTATGACCAAAAAACGCAAAGATTTCAGCAAAGTACATATTATCAATATTCCCCTTTTTGCTGCCATCGGGGCATTTATCGGGGCACATATGGTCTATGGCATCACACGGCTTGATGTAGCCGCCTATATTTTTTCCCATTTTCAGGATTTCACCTCATCATTCGGTCGGGGACTGGAACTGATGGGCTTATGGATCGGCGGAATGGTTTTTTACGGAGGTCTTCTCGGAGCGGTCATCGCCGCAAAAATGTACTGTAAGTCTGTAAAAATTGACTTTTCTCTTTATGCCGACATCTTCGCACCCGCTATTCCGCTTTTTCACGCTTTTGGACGTCTGGGCTGTTTCCTGGGCGGCTGCTGCTACGGAATAGAATCAACATGGGGTGTTGTTTACCACAGTGAACTCAACCCCGACGCCAACGGTGTTACCCGTCTGCCCATTCAGCTGATTGAAGCAGGTCTGAATTTGCTTTTGATGGCTGTTCTTATCCTGATGAGCCGCAAAAAGTTCAAAAAAGGAACACTGCTCGGTGTTTACTTTTTTGCCTATGCCGTTATCAGATTTGTTGATGAATTTTACAGAGGCGATCTCATCAGAGGACACCTTTTTGGACTTTCTACTTCTCAGTGGATCAGTATCGGCGTATTTGTGTTGGGCATTGTAATGATACTCAGACGTTATGTCATTCCGTCCACCAAAAACCATTTTCAGCCTCGTGTGGATACGGGTCTGATTCCGGCAGGATATTTTTATAATCAGTATAGCGGTATGATTAATGCCGAACAAGTGCAGAATATCAAATACGGCACGGTCGAAAAAAGTACACTGACTGTGGAAGAGGATTGATATATCTTCCATACTGTTCCGCTATTTTACAAACTTGCTATGGCGTATCTGAAAACAAAAAACTGACAAGTATTTTAGCTTTTCAAATAGCTTCTAATAAACATCGAAATTAATTTTTGTATACTTTGATATTTGCTACTTGAATGTCACCTCCGGATTTGATATAATATTTTTGTCTGAAAATACAATTGGAGGAACGTGATATGGCGGACAACGTTTACAGAAATGCACGCAAAAAAGCAGCAAAAAATCAGCCATTGCTGAATAACTGTGAAACCGCACAGGATATTGTTTTTATTGAACGTACAAAACTCCTTGCCATAGAAAGCGGCGATAAAGTTCCCGAACCGGACGATGTCGTTTCTATGTCAAAAGTATATAATGCCCCTGAACTTTGCAATTACTACTGTTCCAGTCAGTGCCCCATCGGAAAAGGGGAACCGGTTCTTCTTTATGAAGACCTGAACGAAATCTCTGTCAGACTGATGACAGCAATGCATATGCTTCAGAATGTTAATGACATTATCTATCGCATACTGGAGGACGGAAAAATAGACGACGACGAAAAACAGGATTTTGCAAAGGTGATCAAGGTGCTGAAAAAAATGTCGTACAGTGTCGATTCTCTTGAACTCTGGGCAAAGAAAAATGGTCTTGCAGAATAATATTTTAAAAAAACGGTTGAAAATCCTATACAAATAAGATACAATAAAACCGAGGACCTTCTATATGGGTATATTGACCGATATACATCATAAACTACTGAAAGGAGTGAGCAGATTGATATATTCTGAATATAAAAGTCTTTCCAATACTTTAGATGCCAATGAATTGGAAAATTATTTCAGAGAGTTTTTAATTGATTATGCCGAAAAACCCAAAAACCTCGAGGCTCTTAAAGGGCTTTATGAGCTTGCTTACCGACAATGGGATACCTATGAGGTTCTGGAAGAAGCTCTTGCAGAAAAAATAGCAGATTATATCATTTCGGCAATCAATTTTGATTCATACGAAAAAATGGATATTATACTCAGCATAGTAGAAAATCTGTCACTCAAAACAGTCTTTGATTATATTATGTCACAGTATAACTATGTAAAAAGCCAATCTGTTAAAAATCTGATCGATGAAGCTTATGACGAATATTCCGACAAAATATCCGATCCTTTCGGTGTCGATGATTTTTAACCAAAGGAGATTTTTGATGATGAAAGGAACTGCAAAAAAATTTCTGTCTGTTTTGCTTTCTGTGCTGACAGTGATATGTGCGTGTTTCACACTCACTGTTTATGCAGCTGAGGAAAGCAGCCAAACTGATGACAGCAGCGAAGAAGAAACCAATGCTTATATCGACAGCGGACAAATGAACCTTGATGTTATCTTTGTACTGGATGCCAGCGGCTCTATGCTGACCTCTGACCCCAACAAAGTGGCATTGGACGCCTTTAACCTATTCACCGATTTGTGCGATGAATCGTGCAACGCCGGTTATGTTGTCTATACGGAAAAAATCAAGACATCAAACCCGCCGGTCAGTCTGAAAGACAAAAAAACGCTTGAAAAACTGAAAAAGAATATCTCTGATATTGAATATGATCCCAACGGTGATACCGACATTGCTCTCGGTCTTACAAAAGCAATGAAAATGCATGACGAAAGCAAAACAGGCAGCAACCGAAAAAAAGTTATCATACTGCTTAGTGACGGCAACACCCACCTTATCAACGGTCCGAGGACAGTTGCGGAATCGAATAAAGAAATGCTCAGCACACTGAAATCCCTCAGCGAAAAAAATATTCCCGTATATTCCATCGGTTTGAATTACGATGGGACACTCGATAAAAAGGAACTTCAGAAAATATCCAATCAGACAAAGGGCAAATCTTACGAAACCAAAACCACCGATGAACTGACTGCCATTGCCTCCGATATATTCAGCGATATTTATCAGCTGGACGGTACGGAACTGTCCATATTGAACGGCAATGTGAATATCAATATTAAAGACAGCAGCGTATTTTATGTCAACATTATTATCCGCAGCAAACTGACAGCGGAGGAACTGAGTCCCAAGCTCAGCGACCCCGACGGAGAAGAAATTTCCCTCACGGATAATGAAAATGTCAAGATGACAAGTACCGGCAGTTATACACTGATCAAGCTGATCTATCCCAAGAGCGGCGTATGGCATCTGCATCTGACAAATGCGGATAAGAAAAATTGCAGCGTTATGCAGTTGGACTTCTATTCCGTATACATAGAACAAGTTGTTCCCAAGACTGCTGATGTAGGTGATAATATCCTGATCAGTGCTTCTCTCAACGACAGCAAAGGTGTAGTGAAAGACAATGATTTGCTGAAAACCATTCAAATGACCGCTGTTGTAAGTGGTGATGACGGTGATACCGAAGTAGCACTGGAAAAAGATACAGACGGCAATTATACAGGTACTTTTTTTGCAGCGAAACAGGGCACCTATAAAGTGAAAACAACAGCTGTTTCCGAAAAATTCCATAAAGAAAGTGCCTCTGCTCGTATCAAAGTCGGTGTGATCACTACCAGCAATGACCTCGGAACCATACAACATTCGGAAATTTCTGACACCACAGAAGGAGGATTTAATCCTTTCTTCACATTTTTGATTATTGTGGGCGTTCTGATATTGGTTATTGCCGCTGTGCTGATTCTTAAAAAGAACAACGACAGATATGTGCCCGTACCAGAGAATAATTTTCAGCTTCCCGATCCTCCGCCCCCTCCGCCGTTTAAACCCGAAAAACCGATCGTGATGCCTAAAGCTACCGATCCCGATTATGTCAAAGTCAAACTGGTGGAACACGATGCCATTGAAAATCTGATCAAAAAAGGTCCGGAAGATGCTTTCAATACCAATGCCGATGATTACAAGTCGGATGCCAATTTGGAAGCATTGATTAAAAAAGGTCCGGAAGATGCCTTTAATACCAACGCTGACGATTACCAATCGGATGCCAATTTGGAAGCACTGATCAGAAAAGGTCCGGAAGATCCGTTCAATACCAATGCCGGCGATTATCAAGTTGACCCCTCACTTGCCAATCTGATCAAAACCGGCGGCGATGGACTGGAATCAAAAGACAAACCAAAGAAAAACAATCAAGTCAACCTTAACAAAAAAGATTAAAATTGCACAGCCGATTGTAAAACAGCACATCACGTGATACAATCGGCTGTCACAATATAAAAACAATAAGGAGGATTTTTTATGGCAGAATTAAACCCCAGAAAAACCGCCATTGTCGGCTGTGGCTTTGTCGGTTCTGCATCGGCATTTGCCATTATGCAGAGCGGTTTATTTTCCGAAATGGTGCTGATCGATGCCAACCGTCAAAAAGCAGAGGGTGAAGCTCTTGACATCAGTCATGGTCTTCCATTTGCCAAACCTATGCAGATCTACGCCGGTGATTATGACGACATCAGTGATGCCTCACTGATTATTGTAACAGCAGGAGCCGGACAGAAACCGGGCGAAACCCGTTTGGATCTTGTCAAAAAGAATGTCGGAATCTTCAAGTCGATCATTCCGGAAATTGCCGGCAGAAACAAAGATGCCATTATCCTTGTGGTAGCCAATCCCGTTGACATACTGACCTATGCTGCATTAAAACTCAGCGGCTATCCGGAAAACAGGGTATTCGGCTCGGGTACGGTTCTTGACAGTGCACGGCTCAAATATCTTCTCGGAGAACATCTGAACGTGGACAGCCGAAGTGTACACGCCTTTATTATCGGCGAGCACGGTGACAGCGAAATTGCCGCCTGGAGCAGTGCCAATGTATCGGGTATTCCTTTGAACAGATTCTGCGAAATGAGAGGTTTTTTTGAACACGAAGCATCGATGCACAGAATCGCCGAAGATGTAAAAAACAGTGCCTACGAAATCATCGACAAAAAACAGGCAACCTATTACGGTATTGCCATGTCCGTCAAACGTATTTGCGAGGCAATTGTCCGTGACGAAAAATCCATTTTGCCCGTATCAAGTATTCAGCACGGTCAATACGGTATCGATAATGTTTCGCTCAGTATGCCCTCTATTGTCGGAAAAAACGGTGTGGAAAGCAGTGTGCCGATCAAACTTTGCGAAAGCGAAGCCGAAGCTCTCCGGAAGTCTGCCGATACACTCCAAACAATTATCAGCGATCTGGATCTTTGATAAATAAAAGTCCGTACTCACTTTTTAGGCGAGTACGGACTTTTTTGATGATAATTAATAGATTCCCTGAACGGTCACTTCTCCTGAATTTACTTTTATTTCTTTGCCTTCCGAACGAATCAGCAGTTCTCCGGCGGTATTGATGTCAACGGCAATCCCTTCAATGATTTTTCCGCTGCGTTCCACACTGACATTTCTGCCCAGTGTCGCACAAATGGATTTAAACTTATCCATATCATCAAGCGAAATACTGACCAGAAACGAACTCAGTACTATATCAAGCTGACGAATTACCTCAACAAAAAAATCATTCCTGTCGATTTCCCTGCCCGATTCCAGTTTCAGAGAAGAGGCTTTATACTTAATTTCCTCCGGAAATTCTGTATGATTGACATTAATTCCTATTCCAATGACCACATAATCCAACCGGTCGCTCTGTGCAGCCATTTCTGTAAGAATACCGCAGATTTTTTTGCTGCCGATGATGACATCATTAGGCCATTTGATTTTTGCATCACAGCCCGTATATTCACGAACCGCAAGACAAACGGCAAATCCAGCCGCAAGGGTAATAGCCGAAATATCACTCGGCGGCAATTCGGGACGCATCAAAAGCGAAAAATATAGTCCGGAACCCTTATCCGATTTCCATACCCGTCCGAAACGTCCTTTGCCTGCTGTCTGCTCGTCCGATATAACAATGAGCCCGTCAGGTTCTCCTTGCAACGCACGGCGTTTGACTTCATCATTAGTGGAATCAACCGTTTTCATCACAACAATTTTTTGACCAATATTTTTAACATTCAGTTTTGCCCTGACAGCCTCCGCATCAATGATGTCGGGACATTTTTCCAGTTTATAGCCTCTGTTCCTTACAGAATCAATCATATAACCTTCTTTTTTCAGAAGATTGATATTTTTCCAAACGGCACTTCTTGTAATGCCGAGCTGACTGCTCAGTTCTTCACCGGAAACATAATCATTTTTACTTTTTAATGCGGACAGAATTTTTGTTTTCATTTTGACCACACGATCTATCAAACAGATGATTCCGCATCTGTTTCGTTAGCGGCTTCCAGATCTGATTCACGAACCACTGCCTTTTTCTTCGAGGAACGTTTTTTCTTATATTCTGATGCGGTTTCGGGTTTCTTCGCTTCAACAGGCTTGCTTTCCTCTTTTTCCTGTTCATCGGCACTTTCCGACTCGGGAGCAGCATAAGCAATCGTAATATCTTCGTCTTCCGGCTCCTCTTCTGTTTCTGCCTTTTCATCGGGCACTTCTTCTGCTTTTTGAACCTGCTGAGCGGCAACGTCCTCGTTAAAACCCGGCTGCGGCACGCCGTATATCTTGGTATATTCATAACGTGCCTTGGCCTTTGTCAGTCTTTCTTTGGAAGTCTTAATGGAATTGATGAGTAAATCCGTATTGGCTTCTTCCTGAGCATTTCCTTCAAGCTGACTAAGATAGATTTTACCGAGTTTAATGTAAGCATTATTGATGATTTCGGTTTCATTTTTGATAATCGCATCCAGTCTGTTCAACTGGGCTAACTGTCTGTTTTTATCAATAATAAAATCAACAGACTGTGAAACTGTATTTGTTACTTTTTCTATAAGGCTCATTTTTAATTACCTCCGTTAAATAATATTTTATTTATTATACAACATTTTTACTTTAATTAACAGTCTTTTTCAAAATTTTTTATAAAAATTATCATTTCGTCAAGCCAACTATTTCCATCAAAGGAACCGCAGTGGAACGAATGTGATTGTGATAATCATCAAGAAACTTGTTCCGAAAAGAAAGCCTGTGTTTCTTCATATTCTCCGAGAGCAATGACATAATCTTTTTTCTTTTCCAGCATCACAAAAGCTGTCTGTCCCTTGACATTGCCCTCAAAATAACGTTCTTCTCCGACGATATTTATACATACGGACGAGAAGATCCGATTGCTGCTGTCGGTCAAAGACTTGCCGCCCTTGCCGCTGATAAATGCCGTCATCGCCGCATCGGTTCCGCCTTTATCCACAGGAAAATCATCAATATTGATTTCATATTCCGCCACTGCCCACTCAAAGTTTTTATCCGGTTCCGTATACGTATAGGCAGTGCTGTTCTGAGTGAATTTCTTTACGATCTCCGCCGCCGGTTTTCCACGAATGATCTTGGTGATTCTCACCGGAACATTCACATAGGACTGGTTTTTGGTGCAGTATTTTGCAGCTGTGCCCCAGTTGTCAACAGCAAGCGGAGTATTCACAGAAGAAGAAGAAAGCGTGATTTTACTTTCCTCTTGAGAAGTCTCACTTTGTTCAGTCCGGGACGCTATCTCCGATGCTTCGGTCTGAGAGGGTTCTTGTTCCTCATTGCCGCAGGACGCAAACCCGAGAACTATACAGGCAAGCAGCAATATCGCTGTCATTTTTTTCATATCATCATTCCTGTTCATTGAAAATTATCTCCCAATACATTGTTGTATCGGGAGATAATGAATTGCTGACAAATACAGCAGGGCAAATATTATGACTCGTTTTTGCCGCAGCATTTTTTATATTTTTTTCCGCTGCCGCAGGGACAGGGGTCGTTGCGTCCGATCTTGACTTTCTTTACTGTGCGGTTAACGGGTGTTTCTTCGCCCTCAAGGTTCGTAGAAGTCGGCTGAGCTACCTGTTCACGCTGGATAAATTGTCCGGCTGCTTTCTGAATATCGTCTTCGGAATACGATGTTTCTTTTTCGTCCGTCACGTCTTTTGCCGTAATAATTTCTTCTTCGTTCGCAAGAATAGCATCTTCTTCTATCTGAGCTTCCTCGTTGTCAAGAATAGAATCCGTGTCCACTTTGATTTCAGAAATAGAAAGTTCGGGAGTTTCCTGCTTCTGAGCAGCCGACTGAGCTTTAAGAGCTGCCATTGCGGCTCTTGCACGGCTGTTTGCCGAACGTTTGGCAGCGATTTCACGCATTTCGTTCTGATGATTCAGTCTTTCGCTGACTCTCTTCGGAATCACCATCAGCATTTTCACGGTATCTTCACGAATACTTTCGATCATCGAATCGAACATATCAAAGCCTTCAATTCTGTATTCCACAACAGGATCGTGCTGACCGTAGGAACGCAGACGAATACCTCTTTTGAGTTCGTCCATTGCATCAATATGCTCCATCCAATAGTTATCAACATTTTTCAGGAGATACACTCTTTCCAGTTCACGCATTGTTTCTTCGGGAATGAGTTTTTCATTTGCTTCATATTCAGCTGTTGCCTTTTCGGTCAGTTCATTGATGAGGTAATCTTTTTCCAGTCTTTCAAGTTCTTCGGTATCATAGACAAGTGTTTCCTCATCGTCATCGGTAATCAGCCAGCCTTTGAGAGCTTCACGAAGACCTTTGAGATTCCAGTTATCTTTTTCTTCATGCGGAAGGTACTCTTTCACAATAGACGAAATGGTATCGCCTATCATCTTGATAATGGTTTCCCTGAGATTTTCGCCGTCGAGCACCTGATCACGCTGTGTATAGATAATCTCACGCTGACGGTTCATAACATCGTCGAAATCAAGAACGCTCTTACGGATATTGAAGTTTCTTGCTTCTACCTTTGCCTGAGCACTCTCAATGGTTCTGGAAAGAAGTTTGCTTTCAAGGGGTGTATCTTCCTCGCCGGGCATTCGATCCATAATCATGGCAATTCTGTCGCCTGCAAACAGCCGGAGCAGATTGTCTTCTGCCGAGAGATAAAAACGGCTGGCACCCGGGTCACCCTGTCGTCCGGCACGTCCTCTGAGCTGGTTGTCGATACGTCTGGATTCGTGACGCTCCGTACCCATAATGAACAGTCCGCCTGCCTCACGTACTTTTTCCGCTTCTGCTTCGGTTTCGGCTTTGTATTTTTCGAGAAGTTCCTTATAGGTTTCACGTGCATTAAGAATCTCCTGATCGTCTGTTTCCGCATAACCGGTTGCCTCTTCAATCAGTTCTTCCGAGAAATCAAGACAACGCATTTCGGCTTTTGCAAGGAATTCGTCATTACCGCCGAGTTTAATATCGGTACCACGGCCTGCCATATTGGTAGCGATTGTTACAGCACCAAGTTTGCCTGCCTGTGCTACGATTTCTGCTTCCTTTGCGTGCAGCTTCGCATTGAGCACATTATGCTTGATGCCTTTCTTTTTGAGCAGACGGCTGAGTTCTTCGGATTTATCAATGGAAACAGTACCTACCAGTACAGGCTGACCGTTTTTGTTGGCATCTGAAATATCTTCAATCAGGGCATCGAACTTACCCTTTTCGGTCTTGAAGATAACATCGGGGAAATCAATTCTCTGAATCGGTCTGTTGGTGGGGATTTCAATAACATCCAGCTTATAAATCTGAGAAAACTCTGTTTCCTCTGTCATAGCCGTACCTGTCATACCCGAAAGTTTTCCGTACAGACGGAAGAAATTCTGGAAAGTAATAGTAGCAAGGGTTTTGCTCTCACGCTGAACGTTCACGCCTTCTTTGGCTTCAATTGCCTGGTGCAGACCTTCATTGTAGCGGCGGCCGTACATCAGACGTCCCGTAAATTCATCAACAATGATAACTTCGCCTTTTTCGTTGACCACATATTCAATATCCTTACGCATAACGCCCCGTGCCTTGACAGCCTGATTAATATGATGCTGAAGGGTAATATTTTCAGGGTCGGTAAGATTGTCAACATTGAAGTAAGCTTCCGCTTTTTTCACACCGACAGGAGTGAGGGTAGCGGTTTTGGCTTTTTCGTCAACGATATAGTCAATACCCTCTTCGGTATATTCATCATCGTTGTCCACTTTAGAATCCGTTTCGGTAATTCTCTTGCACTTCAATGTTTTAGCAAAATCATCTGCTCTGACATAAAGGTCGGTCGATTTATCGCCCTGACCGGAAATAATCAGCGGTGTTCTTGCTTCATCGATCAGGATAGAGTCAACCTCATCGACAATGGCAAAGCTATGACCTCTCTGTACTTTATTTTCTTTATAAACCACCATATTGTCACGGAGATAGTCAAAACCGAGTTCATTGTTGGTAGCATATGTAATATCCGCATTATAGGCTTCTTGACGCTGTTCATTGGTAGAATCGTGCTGGAGAATACCTACTGTCAGACCGAGAAAACGATATACTTTGCCCATCCACTCAGCATCACGCTTTGCCAGGTATTCATTAACGGTAACAACATGTACGCCGTCACCTGCAAGGGCATTCAGGTAAGCCGGAAGTGTTGCCACCAATGTTTTACCTTCACCTGTTTTCATTTCGCTGATACGTCCTCTGTGAAGAATAATACCGCCTATGATCTGTACACGGAAATGTTTCATTCCGAGCACACGCCATGAAGCCTCACGGCACACGGCAAATGCTTCGGGCAGAATTTCATCAAGAACCTTATCTTTTTGTTTTCTGTCCATATCTTCCGTAAATTTTTCCTTGAAGCGTTCCGTTTCTGCACGAAGCTGTTCATCGGAAAAATCCTGATATTTTTCTTCCAGTTCCAGAACCTTATTAACCAAAGGCTTTATTTTTTTTAGTTCGTGTCGGCTGTTGCTGCCGTTAAACCAAGATTTCAATCCCATTGGTGATCACCTCATTAAACAATCATTAACAAATATTTTTTATTATAACATATCTTTATCTTATTTACAAACATTTTTATTTTTCCCGTAAGGAAATCATTTTACAAATCACCCTCATCGACAATTCCCGTATCATCGATCACCTGTATTTCAGGTTCAGTATCTTTGATGTCGGATTTGTACAGTGAAAGGAGCATACAAGTATATGCGGCTTTTTCATTGTTTTTCGGCTGCTCAGCGAAGACCTCAATATGAAGTTTTTTGTTGTTGACAGATACAATGCCGACATCGGCAGGCGGTTCGGCTTTGGTATCGGCTTTATGTTTGACAATGATGACAAATACATCATTTTCTTCCATATAGGCTTCGTCAAAATCCTGTGACAATTCTTTAAAACTTCTTCCCGAACTGACATCATCCAGTCCGTATTTGCCGGCATTATCGGTATAGAATTTCCCTATCATGCCCGCCTTTGATGCACGGAACAGAACAGGCGATGACAGATCAAGCCCCTCTTTCGACAATTCACAGTACGATATATTAAAGGACAGATGTTCGGGTGTATATTCGCTGACTTCTTCCGATGCTTCTTCTGTACTTTCATCTGCACTTTCATCAGTACTTTGCTGCACAGAACTTTCGGCGGTGCTTTCCTGTGAGGAGGAGCTTTCATCTGATACACTGTCCGTCTGTGTACTTTCTTCTGCGGAAACAGTCGATTCTGTGTCGGATTCAGCGGCACTGTCCGAAGATGATTCTGATGGATTTTCATCAGATGAGGACACCGCAGAGGTATCTGTCACAGGCGAGCCGTCCTGACGGTATTCTCTGCCCGTACAGGCTGTGAGCGAACAAATCAATGCTCCGCTCAGAAGCAATGCGGATAAACGTTTTTTCATAACGGGTTCCCCTTTCTTTTGATATTAATGTTTAACGGTAACAAATCCCATTTTTTTGACACTTTTCAAAAATCTGCACGGTTCAATGTCGGAACTGCCGCATTTTGGGCATACTTTTAACGGACGCATTGTTTCCTCCAACAAGATGCTGCTGTTTTTCATACGTCTGAGTGTTTCCTGTTTGTCCACTTTCAGCTTGTACAAATCCTGATCGGCAATAGCATCAATTTTTTCGTTGAGAGTATTGGTTTCCAAACCATCAACAATCGCCGAAGAAATTGCATACGGGGATATGTATTCATAAAATTCCGATAATCCCGTAAACTCTGCTTGGCACGTTCTGCATAAAGCCCCTTTCATCACTTCGGTTTGCTGACCGAAATGGTCACGGATAAACTGAATGCTGACACGATGATGATGAATGATAAAAATCGCAAGTTGTGCCCCCATTGCGGTAAGAGCCTCAAAGGTTTTCTGTACCAGATAACTTTGTTCTTCTGAAGAAAAATCATCTTCATTAAAGCGGAAAGACCCGAACTTTCCTCTCGGTGAAAACATAATCGGATAGATTTCCACATTTTGGAAATTTTGCCATACGTACAGACAGTGGTCCACGTACTCAGCATACTGCGTTTCACCGCAGCGTTCCAACAGGTGTTTCATTCCTTGCAGCGTTATTTCATAGTATTCCAAAATATCACTCTTTCTCTGAACAAAAATAATATATACAATTATATCTTATTTTGTACCGTTTAACAATGCATTTTGATAATTTTTTCAAAAACAATCCCTCCGAAACGATTGACAAAACAAAAAGGATAACATATACTTAAAAATGTATAAGAATATATTTTTTAGGGGATATTTGTTATGAAATGTAAAAAATGCAATGCAGAAATTCCCAACGACAGCAGGTTCTGCGTTGTATGCGGAATAAAAATAGAAAAAACTCCCGAATCTCCGGGAAAAAAAGTTATCTCTGACAGACACTATTCTCTCGAGGACATCGCACGTCAGCAGGAAGGCAAAGGCACCGAAATCGGTGTCGGAACAGATGTTCCCGAAGAAAATGAGGATCAGCCTCTTCCTCCGATCGGCACTAACGACAGTATGCGTATAGAAGAACTGTTGGGTCCGAAAAGCCATTCTGTTTCCCTTGCCAAAAGCGAACCGGAAAATCATTCCGGTAATGCACCGACTCCTGTTCCGGATTTGTCCGAAGACGACAATACGGACGAGTCTGTTGTGTGTGAACCGGTTAATGCCCGAAAGTATGAAAGCGTCGGTGCGGCTGTTCCGTCAATGAACCAAAAACAAATCGTGATCTCATTGTTTTAACGCCCGGAAATCTGACAGCAGCAACCTATTAAAAGGAAGGCAGGAATCATTTTATGACAGTAATCGACATCAGAAATATTTTTTCAGACAGAAATATAGAAATTGCAGACGTTACACCGTCCTATGTCTATTATGCCGAAGAAAAAAACAACGCTAACGGCAGCGAACTGTTTTTATTGGAATACAATCGTTCCACCGGCAAAGAAAGACTGATCACCAATTATACACTCGAAGACCCTACTTTTGTGGAACATATTTTTTCTTTTGAAAACACAATGATCATTCTTCTTGAAAACGGATTGAACAGTGTATGGCTGATCGAAATCAACAAATCCACCGGTGTGGAACTCAACCGAAAAAAAATTGTATGTACCGGTGCTTTTCACAGCTGTACGGCTCTCGACAGCGAACATATCCTGATCTATATGGCTCCCGATGAAGAAAATTATGCGGTATTTGAAAAATACAAAGAAGTCACAGGCAGTGATTGTCTGTGTTACCTCTATGATCTGAAAACCAATCAGAAACATTTTGTTCGTTCTTCCCTCATTGCCCGTCTTGGTGTTGAGGGTATGAGGGTCATTGATGTACACGGCGAAAAATTCGTGATCCTCCTCGATCCCTTTGCTGCCGAAGATATTAAAGAACATTATTTCCGTGAGCAAAGATGGATCAATGCGGATATTCGTGATAATATATGGCTCTGCGGCGTTAAAGATCTCGAAGCTGAAATTGAATCCGGTTCTGAGGAAATCAGCAAAAAAAGCATCGCCAGTGCCGACATCAAGGCTCTTGTACGGTATATGGGAACCGACGGTGACAAAATCTATTTCCGTGCAAAAGAATTCCGCAACGGCACGGAAAAAATTTGCAGCTACAATGCCTTTGTCAATACATTGGATGTTGAAGCAGACATCAGCCGCCCCTACGGCGAAAATACGGTATTTATCATTGACGAAAAACCTTTCCGTACTTTTGTCGTGACACAACAGGACGGAAAAGTCAAAATCAAAGGAATTGTCAACAGTGATGCCGATACGGAATATGACAGTCAGCTTGGAAATTTCCTTATCTGCGAAGACAACCGCTATATCGTCACCGAAAAAACGTTCCCCGTTAAAGACAGTGACGAATCAAAGACCTGCTACTATCTCTATGATTCGCAGACCAAAAATTACGAAAGCTATGAATGTAAGTGTCTGATCAAAGGCGGGACAATCGTCCTTTATTAAATCAGCTTTACAGTAGGGGTGAGAATCCGATGATTTCTCACCCTTTATTAATGGAAACGGAGTGAAAAAATACATCAATGGATATTATATCAGTTATTTTATGCCTTATCATTATTGCTCTTTTGGTTTGGATAATCTTCCGAATGAACAGCATCGGAACAAATCCCTCTTCCCCGAACAGCAAAGCCCTTGAAAAAGAACTGGAAAAAATGTCTGCCGAACACAAATCAGGTCTGAGAGAAACCCGTCTGGAGCTTCTGGAAAGTATGGACAGCAAATCTAATCTTCTCCGAACGGAGATCGGCGACAATATTGCCAAACAAACCAAACAGCTTGAAAGCCGCCTGAATACCTTTGAATCCAATACCGAACAAAAACTTCAGGCATTGCGGCGAACTGTAACCGAACAGCTGAATCAGATCAGAAACGAAAATCAGCTGCTGCTGGACACTTTTCGCCAAGAGGTTTCGGCAAGCATCGCCAAACAGAGCAGGCAAATGGAAAACCGCCTCAGCAGTTTTGAATCCCATACCGAACAAAAGCTGCATACTATCCGGGATACCATATCGGAACAGATGGGTCTGCTCCGCAGCGAAAATAAATCATATTCAGATTCCCTGCGAAAAGAAACCGCCGAAAGTCTGTCCAATCAGACCAAAAAACTGGAAAACCGTCTGAGCAGCTTTGAATCCAATACCGAGCAAAAACTGCACGCTGTCCGCAGCACCGTATCGGAACAGATGAGTCTGCTCCGCAATGAGAACAAATCTCATTCGGATTCCCTGCGAAAAGAAACCACCGGGAATTTGTCTGATCAGACCAAAAAACTGGAAAGCCGTCTGGGCAGCTTTGAATCCAATACCGAACAAAAACTGCAATCAATGAGAGCCACCATTGCCGAACAGCTCGGACAGCTCCGCAGCGACAATCAGCATCAGCTTGACGAAATCAGAAGTACTGTTGACGAAAAATTACAGTCAACGCTTGAAAAGAAACTGAACGACTCGTTCCATCAGGTCAGCGAACGGCTCCGACAGGTTTATGAAGGACTCGGCGAAATGAAGAACGTTGCCGAAGGGGTAGGCGATCTGAAAAAAGTACTTTCCAATGTCAAAACACGAGGCATACTGGGTGAAATTCAGCTTGGTGCTATCCTCAAAGAAATCCTGACTGCCGAACAGTATGAAGAAAATGCCGCTGTTGTACCCAACAGTGCCAACCGTGTAGAATTCGCCGTCAAACTGCCCGGTTCGGAGGACGGAAAATATGTTTATCTGCCAATCGACTCCAAATTCAACGGCGACAAATTCCTGCGTTTACAGGAGGCATACGATTCGGGTGACAAAGAAATCGTCGATTCCGCCAAAAAAGAACTGTACAGAGCCATCGAACAATGTGCCAAAGATATTCGTGACAAGTACATATTTCCTCCGTATACCACTCAATTCGGCATTATGTTTTTGCCGTTTGAGGGCTTGTATGCGGAAACCGTTAACAGCGGTCTGGTGGAAAAACTGCAAAGAGAATATCACGTCAATATCGCCGGTCCGTCAACAATGGCAGCAATGCTCAACTCACTGCAAATGGGCTTCAAAACACTGGCTATCCAAAAAAGAAGCGGCGAAGTGTGGGAACTGCTGGACGGCGTGAAAACCGAATTTGTCAAATTTGAAGATGCCCTCGAAAAAGCCAAAAAACATATCAGAAGTGTCGAAAAAGATCTTGACGATCTGGTAGGCACACGCACCAGAGCCATCAACCGAAAACTAAGTAAAATTGACAGGAGTACCCCCGCTATCGAATAGATGCTATTCCGACAGCGGAGGTACTCCGCCTATTTTTTGGAGAGCATCTGTATCCATCAGGCGAATTTGTTGATACCCCGTTGCCACTATCCCCTCCGCTGCCAAAGATGAAAGAATCTTGCTGACGGTGACTCTCGATACCCCCACAATGCTTGCAATTTCCTCGTGGGTTACCGATATGGTGTCTTCAGCCGAACGAAGCAAAAACTGGGCGATCCTGCTTTTGGCAGTCTGGAAGGTCATACCATCAATTTGCGAAGACAACATTCGTATCGTCTGTGCCTGAAGCCTGAAAATTTCAAATGCCGTACGGGGTTCCCTCCGGATAATGTCTGTCAGAATACTTTTATTGACCGACACCAACTCACTTTTGACAACGGCTGAAGCGGAAGACATACGGTTCTGCCCGTCAAAAAATGCTGCTTCCCCGAGAATTGAACCTTTGCCGATCACGGAAAGCGTTTTTTCCGTACCGTTTTCGGACGCAAGAAAAATACGCACCCTGCCTTTTTTCAGATAATAAAAACATTCTGCATTATCACCCTGCCGATAAATACTTCTCCCTTTGTCAAAAATACGCACCATCGGCATCTCTTCAAAGGTTCTCACCAGCAGATCGGACATAATATTCTGGCTGTCCTGTATATAGTACGAACTGTTTTTCATCGTTCATTCCTCCCGTTATAAACTGTTATTTTCAGATTGTAGCATAGTTTACATTCTTTTTCAATCGGATATGAGATAATAATTCTATTCATTAAAACAGGAGGAATTTTATTATGGGAATGACAATGTCACAAAAAATTCTTGCGGCTCACGCAGGTCTTGCCTCTGTCAAAGCAGGACAGCTGATCGAGGCTGAACTTGATATGGTACTCGGCAATGACATCACATCACCGGTTGCAATCAATGTTTTCAATGACGGAAATGCCTGTTCCGTATTTGATAATACAAAAATTGCAATGGTAATGGATCATTTTACCCCGAACAAAGACATTAAGGCAGCACAGCAATGCCTGGAGGTTCGCAGATTCGCCGACAAATATGATATTAAAAACTTTTTCGATGTCGGTCAGATGGGCATAGAACATTCGCTGCTCCCCGAAAAGGGTCTGGTAGGACCGGGCACACTCTGTATCGGAGCTGATTCTCATACCTGCACTTACGGTGCATTGGGAGCATTTTCTACGGGTGTAGGCTCTACGGATATGGCTGCCGGTATGATTAGCGGCAAAACGTGGTTTAAAGTACCCTCTGCCATCAAATTTAATCTGGTCGGAAAACCTGCCGATTTTATCAGCGGCAAGGACGTGATACTTCATATTATCGGTATGATTGGTGTGGACGGTGCCTTATATCGTTCAATGGAATTTGTCGGCGAGGGAATTCAATATCTGAACATTGACGACAGACTCTGCATTGCCAATATGGCGATCGAAGCAGGTGCGAAAAACGGCATTTTCCCTGTTGACGATATTACCAGAGCCTATATCAAAAACCGCTTTACCGGCACACCGGTTGAGTTTACGGCTGATGAAGATGCGGAGTATGATGAAGAATATACGGTTGACCTGTCAAAACTCCGTCCGACGGTTGCCTTTCCTCATCTTCCCGAAAATGCGAGAACAGTGGACGAAATCGGCGAAACGGAAGTTAAAATTGATCAATCAGTGATCGGTTCCTGCACCAACGGCAGAATCAGCGATCTCCGTGCCGCAGCAGAGATTCTCAAAGGCAAAAAAGTAGCCAAAGGCGTACGCTGCATTATTATCCCCAGCACACAGAATGTTTACTTACAGGCAATGCACGAAGGACTTTTTGATATATTCATCAATGCCGGTGCCGTTGTTTCAACACCTACCTGCGGTCCGTGTCTGGGCGGTCATATGGGTATTCTGGCAAAGGGCGAACGTGCGATTTCTACCACCAACCGCAACTTTGTCGGCAGAATGGGTCACGTAGAATCCGAAGTATATCTGGCAAGCCCTGCGGTTGCTGCGGCAAGTGCTGTAACAGGATATATCAGCGATCCTGCCAAAGTAAAATCAAACGGATGAATCTGTCAGCATTGGTATTAAAAACCAATTACCACCAATTTTCAATAGAAACCGAAAGGACTGTATAGCGAATGAAAGCACAGGGTACTGTACATAAATACGGTGATAATGTCGATACGGACGTTATCATTCCCGCAAGATACCTGAACACCAGCTCACATCAGGAACTTGCCTCACATTGTATGGAAGACATCGACATTGACTTCACCAAAAAGGTCAAGGACGGCGATATTATGGTAGCCGAAAAGAACTTCGGCTGCGGTTCGTCAAGAGAACACGCTCCCATTGCCATTAAGGCATCGGGCATCAGCTGTGTCATTGCTTCCACATTTGCAAGAATCTTTTACAGAAATGCCATCAATATCGGACTTCCGATACTGGAATGTGATGCTGCCGCAAAAGAAATCAAGGCAGGCGATGAAGTGGCTATTGATTTCGATACCGGTGTCATCACCAACATCACCACCAACAAAACCTATCAGGCAGAGCCGTTCCCGCCCTTTATCCAGAGTATCATTGCGGACGGCGGTCTGATCAACCACGTTACACGCCAATCTGCCGAATGACGATAAGGCAAAGACGGCGGAAGAATCTTTTCTCAGAAAACCTCTTCCGCCGAAAATAACATATCAAAGCCGTTCACGGAAATCAATTTTTAAAAATCTGACATCAGAGAAGTTTCTATATTTCCTTTCCGACAATTTCGCTGTCAGTAGGATAGGACAAAATTCAGCGGTTTTAGGAAAAGGGTTTTCCCCGGGAAACTGTCCGACAAAATTGATTTCCGTGAAAGCCGTTTTGACAGTGTTGACAGAATGGTAAGTGCGTGATATAATGACTGAGAAAAGCAGGGGAGCTTGTAGGCAGGCTGAGAGGAAGTCATCAACTTCGACCCTTTACCTGATGCGGATAATGCCGCCGTAGGAAGTATACAGACTTTTTTCGGGACACCGCCACAGGTGTCCCTTGTTTATTGCTGAAAGGAAGTGAATGACCGAGAAACTATCTGCGAACAGAAGGGGAGCTCCTTGTGTTTAAGAATGATGCGATGGGAAGCCGTGTTTCGGCGTGAGAGGGGAAAATTGATTCCCGACCGTGCGAAAGCCTTGTCTTTCGTAATCTTACGGATCGTCCGTTATATACTGTCCCTCATCGTATCATCACGGTATTTTCATATGACTATATAGCGGCTGATCCTCATTCAAAAAGAGGGAATAAAAAATGATTCGATCAAAACGTCTGTTAAAATTAACCGTCCTTGCGATGATGGTCGCACTGGGTGTGATCATCTCGCCTATCCTGCGATTTGAGGGAATGTGTCCAATGGCACATTTCATCAATATTACCTGTTCCGTTCTTCTCGGTCCCTGGTATTCACTGCTCTGTGCCACACTGATCGGCATTATCCGTATGGTACTGATGGGGATTCCCCCACTTGCCTTGACAGGTGCGGTATTCGGTGCCTTTCTTTCGGGGATTTTGTACCGTCTTTCCAAAGGCAAACTGATTTTTGCCGTGCTGGGTGAAATCATTGGCACCGGCTTTATCGGTGCGGTGGTATCTTATCCCGTCATGACACTGCTCTGGGGCAAAGAAGGGCTGACGTGGCTGTTCTATATTCCGTCATTCGTCTGCGGTACACTGATAGGCGGAAGCATTGCCTTTGTCTTCCTGAAAAAACTGGCATCTTCGGGACTGTTAAAGAAATTCCAGAATATGCTGAATACACAGGCTTATGACGATAACAGCGGTGTGCTGAGCAATGCCGTATCAATTGCCGCTTTTGGTGTGATTTCTTATCTTGTCATAGAGATTCTTACCGGTATCTTCAATATTAAGTCACTCATATGGACCTATGTTTCTTTCTCCGCTCTCGGAGCATTCATTCTCGGCGGCATCATCTATTTTATCATTCAAACCGTTTCAAAAAAGACGAAGAAGGCTGAGCAAATTGACAGTTGATTATATCAATGAAATAAGAGCCGAACTGCGACACGCAAGACCTCTTATTCACTGTATCACCAATCCGATTTCTATCCACCAGTGTGCCAATGCTGTACTTGCCGCAGGAGCAAGACCGATTATGGCAGAACATCCCGGCGAAGTATCCGAAATCACGCAAACCGCTTCGGCTCTTATGCTGAATTTAGGAAATATCACTGATGTTCGCTTACAATCAATGCTGCTTGCCGCTGAAACAGCAAAACGCTGCCATATCCCGTTTCTGTTAGATGCCGTAGGTATTTCCTGTTCGCAGCTCAGGCGGAACTATGTTGCCGATCTGATACAGCAATTTACACCGTCTGTGATCAAAGGCAATTACTCGGAAATATGCACCTTATCCGATGAAACATACAGAGCGTCCGGTGTAGATGCATCTGCCGATGCCACTGTTGAAAAAACGGTACAATCCGCCGTCAAATCCGCCCGAAACTACCACAGTGTCGTGCTTGCCAGCGGCAAATCCGACATCATCACAGACGGAAAAACTATCTGTTTCGTCCAAAATGGAACGCCCCGTCTGGCAGAAATTACCGGAACGGGCTGTATGCAAGGGGCTTTGGCGGCAGCATATCTGTCGGTATCAGACAGTTTTTCGGCTGCCGTGACCGCTTGTACGGTGCTCGGTGTCTGCGGCGAGATGGCTGCAAATGAATGCGGCAGCGGTAGTTTTTTCGTGAAACTGATGGATCATTTGTCGCTTTTATCAGATAAAGATGTCACAGCTTACAGCAAATCGGAGGAAAAATCCATTGAAGAATTTTGACACAAGTTTATATTTCATTACCGACAGCACTTCCTTTGCAGAAGAGGAATTTTTGCAAAGAGTGGAATCCGCCTTACAAGGCGGTGTTACCATTCTCCAGCTCAGAGAAAAAAATAAAAGCACGAGAGAATATCTCCATTTAGCAGAAAAAGTACATCGTCTGACCATACAGTACCATATTCCGCTGATCATTGATGACAGAATCGATATTGCTTTGGCAGCCGATGCGGAGGGTGTTCATCTCGGTCAGAGTGATATGCCGATCGACAAAGCCAGAAAGCTGATAGGCTGTGATAAAATCATCGGAGCAACGACAAAAACAGTCGCACAGGCACTGGAAGCCTGCAAAAACGGAGCAGATTATCTCGGTGTGGGGGCTATCTATCCCACAACCACCAAAGTAAAAACCGTCATCACTTCCGTTGATACACTCAGGGACATCTGCCGGTCCGTTCCCGTTCCTGTGAATGCCATCGGAGGTCTTAACAAAGAAAATATCAATATACTCAAAGACAGCGGTATAGCAGGTATCTGTGCCGTATCCGCTATTATGAAAGCCGATGATCCTATGAAAGCCGCAATGGAACTGAAACAATCGGCAATCTCTCGGGGAATCATCACATAAGATGATTTCCCAAGCGGCAGGCTGGGGACACCACTTTTTGTCGCTTCTATAAAAATAATGCAGGAAAGGAACTATCTTATGAAAACAGCATTATCAATCGCAGGAAGTGATTCCTGCGGAGGTGCCGGAATCCAAGCAGATATTAAAACAATGACAATGAACGGTGTTTATGCAATGAGTGCCGTTACCGCACTGACAGCCCAGAATACCACCGGCGTTTTTGCGATTTCAGAAGTCAGTGATGTATTTTTAAAACAGCAGATCAATGCGGTTTTTGAGGATATACGTCCCGATGCCGTAAAAATTGGAATGGTTTCATCGGCAGCTTTAATCGAGGTGATTGCCGAAAGACTGCACTTTTACCGGGCTGAAAATATTGTCGTAGATCCTGTTATGGTCGCAACCAGCGGAGCAAAACTGATCAGCGATGATGCCGTTAAGGTGCTGAAAACCAGACTCCTGCCCATTGCGGACATCATTACCCCCAACATTCCCGAAGCGGAATCATTGACTGGTGAAGTGATCAAAACAACGGACGATATGAAAAGTGCCGCTGCAATGATCGGTGAGCAGCTTTCGTGTGCCGTTTTATTGAAAGGCGGTCATAGTATCAATGATGCCACCGATGTTCTTTACCATCAGGGAAAGATCACCGTATTCGAGGGCAAACGCATTGATAATCCGAATACACACGGTACGGGCTGCACTTTGTCATCGGCAATTGCAGCCAATCTTGCCAAAGGCTATGACTTGGAAACCGCCGTATCAAAGGCAAAATCCTATATTTCAGGGGCTCTTGCCGCTATGCTGGATCTCGGCAAAGGCTCGGGTCCGATGAACCACGCATTCGATCTCAGCGGTGAATTCGCTGTATCCTATTTTTAATATCTGAAAGGAACAATTAAAATGAGAAACTACAAAACTCAAATGGAAGCCGCCAAACTAGGCATTATCACTCCGGAAATGGAAATTGTCGCAGAAAAGGAATACAAAACGCCGGAGGAAATCCGGGCTTCAGTTGCCAAAGGTGAAGTATGTATTCCCTGTAATATCAATCACAAATCCATTTCTCCCGAAGGAATCGGTGCCGGACTGCGTACCAAAATCAATGTCAATCTCGGCATTTCGGGCGACTGCAAAGATTACGAAATCGAAATGCAGAAAGTACAGACCGCTTTGAAATTCGGTGCAGAAGCCATTATGGATCTGAGCAACTACGGAAAAACTAATACGTTCCGCCGTGAATTGATCGGATTATCCCCCGCCATGATCGGTACAGTTCCTATGTATGATGCGATCGGCTATCTCGAAAAAGATCTGCTCGAAATATCAGCCAAAGATTTTCTGAAAGTTGTCCGTGCACACGCCGAAGAGGGCGTTGACTTTATGACCATTCACGCCGGCATCAACAAACGTGCCGTAGAAGCCTTTATGCGTGACAAACGCAAGATGAATATCGTTTCACGAGGCGGTTCGCTTCTTTTTGCCTGGATGATGATGACAGGAAATGAAAACCCCTTCTACGAATATTATGATGAAGTCCTCGATATTCTGGCAGAATATGACGTGACTATCAGTCTTGGCGATGCACTTCGTCCCGGCTGTATTGATGACAGTACCGATGCCGGTCAGATTTCCGAACTGATTGAACTCGGTGCATTAACCGAACGTGCCTGGGAAAAGAATGTACAGGTAATGGTTGAAGGTCCCGGTCATATGGCAATGAACGAAATCGCTGCCAATATGAAGCTGCAAAAACGTCTGTGCCATAATGCTCCCTTCTATGTTCTCGGACCTCTTGTTACGGATATTGCACCCGGTTATGACCATATTACGTCTGCCATCGGCGGAGCTATCGCAGCTGCCAGCGGAGCAGATTTCCTTTGCTATGTAACACCTGCGGAACACCTCAGACTGCCCGATGCAGACGACGTAAAGGAAGGCATCATCGCAAGCCGCATTGCCGCTCACGCCGCCGATATTGCCAAAGGGGTTGCCCACGCAAGAGATAAGGATAACGAAATGGCAGAAGCACGTCACGTAATGGACTGGGATAAAATGTTTGAAATTGCCATTGACGGCGAAAAAGCCAGACGCTATTTTGAAAGCACTCCCCCAGAAGACCGCCATACCTGCTCAATGTGCGGAAAAATGTGTGCCGTACGCACCACCAACCTGATTCTCGAAGGTAAAAAAGTGGAGTTTTGCAGTGAAAAATAAATAAGAAACACTCACAAAAAGCAGCTTTGCCTCATTGACAAAGCTGCTTTTTTAATGGGATACAAAAAACGGACATCAGCTGATGTCCGTTTTCAAATGATTAGTTTTCATATGTTTTGGATTCCGGAACGCCGTCAAGCACATAAATTGTTACATCACGTCTTCCGAATACACAGCACTCATCAAGTGTATCATAATAAAGGTCAACAATCGCTGTGCCTTCCCAAAGAGCTCCGCCTGTATCGCCTGCGACAGCATAGCCGTAAACCACTTCGCCGTCATTGGAAACGATGTACAGAATCGAGCCGTAAGGAATAATATCGGGATCTACCGCTACCACACCGTAACGAGCGTCACGGCCTGTTGCTGTAAGAGGATGTTCTTCATCGGAATAATAAGCTGTACCTGAACCGGTCAGAGTTTTGGTGTATTTCACGGTATCGCCGTTGGTATCGGTCAATGTCATATTGCCGTCATCTACGGTAATATCGCCGCTGCTGGTCGAGAAATGGTCTACTTTTCCCTTTGTACCTTTGAGAACTACTTTAGTCACAGGTTCTTTTGTTACTTTGCTGCTGACTTCTTCGGTTTCCACCACTTCACCGTTGACCAACTTATGTCTGACAACGATTTCACGTTCGCCCTCCACACCTTTGGTCTTTACTTTGGTTTCTCCTCTGTTGAGTTCATCGGTTTCTTCCGTTTTGGTTTCAAACTTAATTTTTTCTTTTTTGGTTTCTTCTTTATATTCTACCGTCTGAATGGTAATATACAGACCGTCCTCTACTTTTTCGCTGTCATCAATACTTACTTCGTCTGCCTCTGTCAGTTTGATGCCCATATATTGAATGGCATTTTTAATAGTGCCTTCGGGAACTTCCTTTGTCATTTCCTTACCCTTATAGTTCACCGTAATGGTATACCAACGGTCGATGTTGATTTCTGTGTCACGGTTGCCGCTTTCGGAAGAATTGGCATTCTTTGCAGACAAGGAAACAGAATCATTTTTGCTCAGGGTCATACCGGCAGCTTTGAGAGCATCGGCAACGGTCGTATCACTCATTGTAACGATTTTGGTGGTGTCCTCTTCGGATTCCACGCTGAACGCTCTGAGAATTGAAATATTGACATTGCCCGAATTGCCATCGGTACGGACGAGCTTATCGTTATCGCCGAGAACGATGCCGGAATTATCAAGAATAACATTGGTATCGGGATTTATTGTATTGATAGTCATTGTTTTTTCGCCGTCCGTGACAGTAACGGTTTTTGAAAGAGCAGCAACAGAAAACGCTGCTGTCAGACAAACGGTACCCATCAGAGCAACCGACACTGCTTTTTTAAGTCCTGTTAAGCGATTGTGACTGTTCATAAAATATCTCCTTGCGAATCGATTTATCATTCAGAAATGCGGTACATTTCGTTGTTTTTGACATTGCTGATATTATAAAACGAAAGGCTTTGATTGTCAAAAAAATTTCCGGTTATTTTTTGGTTATTTTGCACATTTTTAATTTTGATAAAAGGTCAAAAAAGGCGTTTTATTTCTTGATTAGAAATAAAATTGCAATATTTCTGTGCAAATTAGCAGAATTTAAAAAGAGTTACAAAATGATTACAAACGCCGTCATTTCCCCGATCTTTAGTTACAAGTGAATATATTATACTATTTTTTAATTTTTCCGCTTGTTATCTAATATATCGGGAATTCCAATAAGTGATAATTAAAATCATTCATTAAAAAAATTGCAAAATATTATTTTTTCATCTATTTCTGTTGTTTTTTCCGGACCGTCTGACTTTTTATTTTCTCCTATGATAAAATGCGATGATAAAGGCATTTTTTCGGTCATTGTCCCGTGCATACATCATTCTTCGGCGGTATGCCGTGTTTTGACGATTTTTACAACTGTAACAATTTTGAAAGATATTCTATCAAATATTCGTTAATTCGACAAAAAACAACAAAAAAATACAGCAGAAAAAGTTACAAAATCTTTTCCTGCTGTATTCTGTGTTATTCACAAACAATCAGTTCATCGGCATACGGCAGCTGTCTGACATAATCGCAGAAAGTATGCCATTCATCCAATTTATGATTTTTTCTTGCGTGGTAGATGCTGACCAAATTTTCATAATTCATTGTACAGGTTCTCATCTGCTGGTAACTGGACGGCAAAAACTGGATAATGTCATACCAATACTGTTTCTCCTTTGTGGTAATAAACTTGTTTCTGAGCACTTCCAGATAATCAATCACCGCCTGCATATGCTGTCGGGTTTCTTCGTCCATCTTATCGCAGCTGAAATGTGCCATCTCAAACGGAACAGACGTAATTTTGTGCATTGTGCTGGTTGAATTTGCCACTGTTCCTACCTTATAAGTGTCATATTCTTTCCACCAGTACATTGGTGCAGTAATATCCATTGTCACAAAAATCTGACGCAGGAATTTTCTGTGGTCGCCTCCCGCCTTGCGAAGCCGTACCGCAAGGGAAAGGTCATTTTCTCCGAAAACAAAATTGCCGTTTTCATCATAACCGCTATCCATTCTTGCCCAGCTATTCATGGGATTTCTGGCTCCTCTGATGGCATTCTCAAAATTCATTGCATATAAATGATCAATACGTAACATTTCAGTCCTCCGTTTCCCGTTTCCCGTTTCAATGTTTTTTTCTTTTCTGAAAACCGTAACAAAAATGAGTAATGAGTTTGTCCGGCAAAAGTCTTTTGACAAATTTCAGACATTTCATTTTTACCGTCGGAACAATATACAATTTACCGCCCATCAGCCCGTCAATAGCCTGTTCAGCTGCCGCTTTGCTGCTGATCGGTGCAGAGGAAAACGATACATTGGCAACCTTATTAAACTCTGTGTCCACCGGTCCCGGACAAAAAGCACTGATTTTCACTCTGCTGTTGCTGCGTTTGAGTTCTTCGCTGACCGCTCCCGTAAGACTGACAACATAGTTCTTGGTCGCATAATAAGTTGCCATCAGCGGACCGGAAAAGAAACCTGCAACAGATGCTACATTTAAAATGTAACCTCTGTTTCTTTTGACAAAATCCTGCAAAAAGAGCTTTGTCAGAATATGCACCGCCGTCACGTTGGTATCGATCATTCTGAGTTCCTCTTCCAGCGGTATATCCGTAAATTTGCCGCATTTGCCGAATCCTGCACAATTCACCAACATTTGTATTTCATCATCGTTATGAAGAACCTCGTGCAACTTTTTACATTCTTCTATATGAGAAACATCGCATTTCACACATCTGGCGTGTTTCCCCAGTTCTTTTTTGATGTCCATCAGTTTATCGGCACGTCTTGCAACGAGTATAACGTCCCAGCCTCTGCTCACAAGCACTCTTGCAATATCCCTTCCTATTCCTGAGCTTGCCCCTGTCACCAATGCTTTCATACTATCACTCTCCCGATCATCAATATATCTGATAAACCTTTTCGGCATTTTCTTTTGTCAATATCAGTATTTCCTCTGCCGTGGTATGTCTAATTTCCGCTATTTTTTCTGCGGTATACTGTATCATAGAAGAATCATTTCGTTTTCCTCTGAACGGCACAGGCGAAAGGTAAGGACAGTCGGTTTCAAGAACCAGTCTGTCGAGCGGTATCTCACGTATTACATCAACCGCTTTTCTGGCATTTTTAAAGGTAACCACTCCGCCCATACCGATATACATACCGATACGGACGATTTCACGTGCCATTTCAACACTGCCCGAAAAACAATGCAGTATCCCTTTAGGTCTGTACTGCTGTAAAATAGCATGCATATCCCCATGGGCTTCACGGTCGTGGATATTCACAGGCAGCGACAATTCTTTTGCCATCATCAGCTGAGCGATAAAAATCCGTTTTTGCAGGTCTTTCGGTTTATCATAGTAATAGTCAAGACCTATTTCGCCTATGGCAGCGATTTTTTTGTGAGATGCCAGTTCTTTGATTTCTTTTAACTCTTTTTCACTGTTTTCGTTCACACATTCGGGATGAATTCCCACCGCTGCATACATTCCGTCAAATTGTTCAGCAAGTGCAATGCTGAACTTTGACGTTGCCAGATCCGTTCCCTGATTGACAATTCCGCATACATTTTCTGAAAAAAGTCTGTCAAGCAGGTCAAAACGGTCGTCATCAAATGCCGCATCGTCATAATGTGCGTGTGTATCAAAAATAAGATTCATCAATCTGTCCCCTAACCTCTATCTCAATATGCCGAAAGC